>JANOHG010001348.1:0-3493 GCA_031406375.1 Archangiaceae bacterium
GCCCTTTGGCGTAGCACAGCCGCGCCTTCTTCAAGGACCAGGCGTTGGCGAAGCCTCGGTGCCACCCATCTTTGCCTCACGCGCCGCCTCATCAGGTGTCCCGCCCACGGCCTCGATGCTCGTCTTCGGCATCTTCGCAGGGACAGCGGGCGCGACGGGTGCGGTGGCTCGAACTTCGCGATCAAAGGCACGCGCCGCGTCTCCTACTTTGGTTGGCGTCGTCTCTCGCAGCTGTCGACGCACCTTCGAAATCACCAACTGGACCACGTTCGGATCTGGGTGATGCTTGAGCGCTTCAACCCAGGTCTCAATCGCCTTCTCATTCTCACCCGCTTCCGCTCGCAGCTTGCCTGCTTCGAAGAGCGCATGGGGTTGAAGGTCCGAGTCCGGGAATTTTTCAGCCAGCGACTCGAACGCCTTCAGCGCCTCGGGATGCCGGCCGTCCATCATCGCCAGCGCCTGGGCTCGCAGCAGCAGCGCGTCGTCGACGTAAGCCGAGGTCTCGAACTTCCGCACCATTCCCGCTGCTTCGAGCTCTGACTGTTGGTAGTCGGCCAACTCGAAGTACAGCTTCGCCACGCGGTACGACAGCTCTGCCGACTGCGGCGGATTGCGCGCCAACGCAGCAGTCAATTCGGTGATGGCTCCCCGCAAGTCGTGAAATTGGGTCTGAAGAATGTCGGCCAGATGCAGCCGGCCATCGAGCGTCTCGGGCGCTTCGGGACACAGCTGCGAGAGCTCGCGGTAGACTTCGACGGCCCGCTTGAAGTCGCGAAGCTCGAGGTAATAGGTGTCGGCGGCTCCTCGAAGTGCGCGCGCGCGGTAGACGGCAGCTTCTTTGCTCTCGTCGCGGTCGAGCGAATCAAGGGTGAGTCGGTACTCTTCGAGCGCAGCTTGAGGTTGGTGAAGGTAGAGCTTCTCGCGCGCGTTCTGAAGTCGCGTCGGAGCATCGGTGCGTTTGCACGCACCCAGACACAGCACCCCGATGAGCAGACAGAGTCTCACAGCCGCTTCCTACACCCACCTGTGGAATATTTCAGTTCACCTCGACGTGTGCGAGCTTTGGGGCGAGCGAATGGACGAGCTATCAGAGTTGATTCAAGGGCTTCAGAAAGAAGTCGCGCAGCTCGAGGGAAAGCTTCGGGTTCGCGAGGCAGAGGAAGAGGCCCGTCTGAAGGGCGACCAAAGCAGGCTCGTCACGGCGCAGGCGCGACTGGACACCGCCAACACCTCGCTTGAAACCCACGCCGCCACGCTCTCTATTCTACAGAAGAGGCGAGCGAGCCTGCTCGCGCGCACCGAGGGTTGGCAGGGGCAACTTTGGCGGATTGGTTACGGCTCGGCAGTCGCGGCCGCCGTCTTGATGATGTCGGCTTCTTTGCTGGTTGTGAGGGTGTGGTTTGGCGGCGACTGGGCGTTCGGAATGCTCACAGCGCAAGTGGTTCTTCTGGGTGGGCTGCTGCTGACGATTCCGGAGAAGCGATGAGCGACGTCGATCGCGCGCGCCGCCAGCAGGTCGAACTGCTCCAGGCACGCATGAAGGAGGCGATCGAAGACCTCAAAGCGTCACACACCGAGGGCTACCTCGAAGCGGTCCAGCAACTGACTGATGACACTGCGGTGGCTGAAGGCAAGGCCGCGCTGCGCGAGCGAGAAGCCCGCGCCGCCGCGCACCAACTCGACGCAGTTCGACAGAGTGTGGCGGAAGCTGAACGGAAAGTGCTCGCTCCCAGGGCTCGAGCGTCGGTGGGACCTGCCGTCGTGATGTTGACGTTCACCGGGCTGGTTGCCTGCGGCGCACTGGTGACTTCGCTGCTGTCGGGGCCACCCACTCTCGGGGGCTGGGTCGTGCTGACGATGCTGGCGCTGATGCCTCCGCCATTGGTTGCATGGGTGTGGCGCCAGAGACTCAGCGAAGCCGCGACTCTTCGAAATCCCTCGTGAGTTGCTTTTCTGTGTTGTGGGCCAGCGCAGGCTTCAGCTTCTCAGTGACGTTCGAGCTTACGGACAGTCGCCGGTCGCCAAGGGGCTCACCCGCCGGCCTCCCTCAGTGAAACACGTGAGGATGCTGCGAAAGTGAATCCGTCCTACCCCAGCGCCGCCGCCTCCTCCGGCCGACGTCGTTCCGTCTTCGGAATTCGTCGGATTCGCACTCGCGCCGCCATTACCGCCGTTTCCTGCTTGAACTCCCGCTTTGTCTCCACCCTTCGCCTCAGTGACGTTGTTGTCATGACCGTCCTCACCGGGCTTCCCGTCGTCATCAAGACGCGCGCCGCCTCCGCCGCCGCCCCCGTGCGCTGTCACCCGCGCCCCACCCATTAGTCTCGTCAGATACGCCTCGAGCAGAATCGCACCGCCGCTGCCGCCCCCTCCGCCCCCGGCGTTGAAAGTGACGCCACCTGCGCCGCCGCCGCCGTTGGCAGCAACATGCCCATCGACCGTCAGGGTTCCCGACACCGACAGCTGCAAAGCACCGCCGCCGCCGCCGCCCAGGGCGGCCAACTGTCCTGCCATTCCGCTCGCGCCATCGCCGCCCGAGCAGCCACCGCGCAGCTCCATCTGCGGCAGCGTGCCGTAGGTTCCGCCTGCCAACCCGCCCGCCAAAGCATTGATGCCCACGCTTCCGCCCTTGGTGCCGGCCTGCGCGAAGCCCGCTCCGCCGCCTCCTCCTCCGCTGAAGATGAAGCCGTCGCCGGGCTGACCCTGTAGCAAGCAGTTGTTGGCAGGCGCACCGGGGCCATTGGCTGTGCCGAACGCGCTCGCTACCAACTTCCCGGTGATGGTGGCGTCGCCGTAGATGGCGATGAGAATCGGGTGACTGCCCGTCAAGCGCAGCTCTTGGACGACCTCGAGCCCAGCCATGGGCAGAACGATGATGTTCTGAATGCCCAACCGATTGATGACCCGCACCGTCGGTTTCGGCTGGTTGCACCAATTTCCAAAGACCAGCGAGTCCGAGTTGAACGTCGACACGCCGCAGTCGAGCCTCACCCTTGGGACGATGGCGCTGTTGGGAATCGACGGGTTGAATCCATTGCTCGGGGTGAAGGGAAAGTTGCGGATGCAGTCTCCGTTCATGCAGGTACCGCCATCGCAGCTTCCTGCCTTCGCCGCATAGCTGCAGCCTGCATCCGGAAGGCACGTGCCAGCGCCCAGCTGGCACTCACTGGGCGTTGAACAACTGAGCGTCAGCGCCGGCGTGCAGACGCTCGAAATGCACTTTTCACCGAAGGTGCAGCTGTTGACATCCGCGCAGCTGCGGTTGTTGCAGTCGCTGTCGAGACAGTCCTTCGCTCCATCGCTGTCGTCGTCTACTCCGTCGCCACACATCATTTCGACGGGGGGAACCGCGCAGACCCCGACGGCGATGCAGCGCCTGCCGTAGTTGCAGTCTTGTTGCAGACAGTCGGCGTCGTGACAGTCGATTTTCCCGTCCTTGTCATCGTCGAACGTGTTGCCACATTGCTCGGGTCCTCCGTCGACCTCACCCGCG
>JANOHG010000025.1:0-5067 GCA_031406375.1 Archangiaceae bacterium
CGAGATTCACTGCGACAAACGGAAGCGGAATCTGCCTCACCGCGATCACCGTCGCGATTCCAGTTCCTCGCATCGCGGCGTCGCTCCATCCCCGCTTGGTGAGCCACGCCTCGACGCGCGACTGGCCCAGCCACCGCCCGATCGCAAAGTGGAGGTTCGACACCAGGTTCAGCGCGACCATGCTCACCAACAGCCCCGGCCAGTACCCCCACACCACCGCGGCGACGATCCCGAAGCCGACCGCAGGTAACAACAGGCTGGTGCCGATCAGGTACAGGAAGATGAAGAACGGCATCGCCGCAGGGTGCTCCCCCAATTCACGAAGGCGGATCACCAGCGACTCCGGCTCGAAGAGCGCCCCCCACCTCCATCGGGCAAGCACCAGCCCACCGGCGATCAGAAGCAGAAGCAGCCAGGTTCCTTTCCGCGCAATCGCGTGCAGAAGGAGTTTCTTACTCTTTTTCGTTGAAAAGCCGGCGGGCGCGTGAAAACTCCCTCGTCATGGCCAAAGAGACCGTCACGCTCACTGATAATCGCACCGGCAAGACTTACGAGTTGCCCATCGAGAACGGTTGCATCCGTTCGATGGACCTTCGTCAGATCAAAACGGCCCCCGAAGATTTCGGTCTGATGGCATACGACCCAGCCTTCCTCAACACCGCGAATTGCAAGAGCGCGATCACGTTCATCGATGGCGACGTGGGAATCCTCGAGTACCGCGGGTACCCGATCGAGCAGCTGGCCGAGAAATCGACCTACCTCGAGGTCGCCTACCTGGTGATGAATGGCGAACTGCCATCGCACCGCGAGCTCGAAGAGTTCACCCACATCGTCACGCATCACACCTACGTGCACGAGAACGTGAAGAACTTCATGAGCGGATTCCGTTACGACTCGCACCCGATGTCGATGCTGGCGTCGACGGTCGCGGCGCTCTCGGGCTTCTACCCCGACGCGAAGAACGTGAAAGACAAGCGCAGCCGCCGGATCCAGATGATGCGGCTGATCGCGAAGATGCCGACGCTCGCGGCGTTCAGTTACCGCCACACCCAGGGGCTGCCTTACGTCTACCCCGACAACGATCTCTCGTATGGCGGCAACTTCCTCGCGATGGTCAAGCGAATGGCCGAAAGCCGCTACAAGGTCAACCCGATCCTCGAGCGCGCGATGGACGTGCTGTTCATCCTCCACGCCGATCACGAGCAGAACTGCTCGACCACCGCCACCCGCGTGGTCGGCAGCTCGGAGGTCGATCCTTACTCGGCGGTCTGCGCCGGCATCACGGCTCTCTATGGCCCGCTTCACGGCGGCGCCAACGAAGCTGTGCTGCGGATGCTGCGCGAAATCGGCTCGGTCTCGAAGGTCCCTGACTTCATCAAGAAGGTGAAAGACGGAGACGGAACCAAGCTGATGGGCTTCGGCCACCGCGTGTACAAGAACTACGATCCTCGCGCGAAGGTCATCAAGCGCACCTGTGACGAGGTCTTTGAAGTCACCGGTCGAAACCCCCTGCTCGACATCGCGGTCGAGCTCGAACGCATCGCGCTGCAAGACGATTACTTCATCAAGCGCAAGCTCTACCCCAACGTCGATTTCTACTCGGGCCTCATCTACGAGGCGATGGGCTTCCCGGTCGACATGTTCCCGGTGCTCTTCGCGATCCCGCGCACCGTCGGCTGGGTTAGTCAGTGGGAAGAGATGATCACCGACTCAGAGCAGAAGATCGCCCGCCCTCGGCAGATCTACACCGGCTCGAAGAAGCGCGACTACGTCGCGATGGACAAGCGCACCGCCTAAGCGGCGCTCTTCGCCTCACCGGCGTAAAGCGCTTCAATCTGCTCGCGGTACTTCGCCTCGCACACCTTCCGACGCACCTTCATCGTCGAGGTCAGCTCACCGCCCTCGATGGTGAAATCATGCCCCAGCACTTCGAAGCGCTTGATCGTCTCGAAGCGGGCGACGCGGGCATTCACCTGGGTCTCAATCTGCTGGGTCAGCCAGGCAAGAAACCGCGGATCCTTGGCCAACAGCGGCCCTTGCTCTGGCCAGCCGTGCAGCTTGGCGAAGGCCGGCACCTTCTCGGGATCAAGCGCCAGCAGCGCGACGAGGTAGTTCTTGTTGTCTCCAACGACGATCGCATTGCCGATTGGCCCCAGCGCCTTGATCATCAGCTCGAGGTTCGACGGCGCAGTCTTCTTGCCGCCTGAGGTCACGATGATCTCCTTTTTTCGCCCGGTGATCTTCAGGTAGCCGCCGGCGTCGATCTCACCGACGTCGCCTGAGTGCAACCAGCCATCTTGCAGCAGCTCGGCCGTCGCACCCGGATCCTTGTAGTACCCAAGACTGACGTTCTCGCCCCGCACCAGGATCTCGCCGTCACCGGCGATGCGCACCTCGACCCCTGACATCGGCTGCCCAAGGGTCCCAAACCGGGTCGCGTGCAAGGTGTTGACCGAGGTGGGTCCGGTCACTTCCGACTGGCCGTACACTTCGCGCAGCACGATGTCGACCGAAGCGAAGAAGTCGATCACGTCGCGACCAATTGGAGCCGCAGACGTCGCAAACAAGCGGGTGCGGTCAAACCCGATGCGCGCCTTCAGCTTCGAGAAGACGAGCTTCCGGGCGGCCGCGAACTGCGCGTCCAGCGCGAGGGTCGAGTTCTTCCCCGACAGCTTGTCTTCATTCCAGCGCAGCCCGACCGCTCGCGCCCAGCGCAGCACCTGCTGGCGGGTGGAAGACTGGTCGGCCATTCCCGCTTCGGCCTTCATCTTGAATTTTTCCCACACGCGCGGCACTCCGAAGAAGACCGTCGGGCGAACCTCCTTGAGGTTCTGCGGCAGCTTCTCGAATGACTCGGCGAAGTAGATCTGGAATCCGTTGATGAGCGCGCAGTGAATCGAGCACGACTGCTCGGCGATGTGCGAAAGCGGCAGGTACGAAATCAACACCTCGCTCTGGGTCAGGCCGGCGGCCTTTGACAGCTGCACCGACGTCCAGGTGAGATTCCGATGGCTGAGCATCACCCCCTTCGGGTTCCCTGTCGTGCCAGAGGTGTAGATCAGCGTCGCCAGCCCATCAGGCTTCAGCGCATTGACCCGCTCGTAATAGTCGGCTTCGTGTGCAGCTTCTCCTAGGCGCAGCACCTCTTCGTACGAGAGCACTCCGGGCCGCGGCGTCCGTGGCGCGTCCATGACGATCACTTCCTTCAACTTCGGTAAGCGCGCCCGTACCGACAACAGCTTCTCGAGGTACAGATCGTTCTCGACGAGCACGATCGGCGCCTCGCAGTGATTGACGATGTACTCAATCTGCTCAGGGCTGCTGGTGGTGTAGATGCCCACCGGAACTCCGCCTGCCGCCATCGCCGCAACGTCGGCTATCACCCACTCTTCACGGTTGAAGCCGATCACCGCCAGCGCTGAGCCGCGAGCGAACCCAAGCTCCATCAAGCCAAGTGCGAAATGGCGAACCTTGCGCGCGTAGTCGCGCCACGAAGTCGGCACATACGCGCCATCCCGTCGGGTCCACAGCGCGGGACGATCTTCCAAACGTTCAGCTTGCAAGTGCAGCTGGTGCACCATCGACATCGGAATCGGCATGGCGTGGGAAGATAGCAGACTGCTTCTGATTCCATTGTCGTTGACACCTCTGGCAGCCCTTCGTTATCTGCCGCGTTCTCTATGAACATCGATTTCACGTGTGCGAAGTGTGATGGGAGCTTCGAGCTCGACTCGCAGGACATCGTTGACGGCACCGAGAAGCTCGAGTGCCCGCACTGCGATGTGAAAGCGACCCAGACCGCAGTCGACGAATTCAACGCAGCCATCACCGAGATGCTGGCGCAGGTGGCGGTGATGTCGAAAAAGTTCGCGGTTGCGTTCGCAATCGACTCAGAAGACGTCGACGTTCCGGCTGACGACGAAGACGACGAAGACGATGAAGACGAAGAGGATGACGACGAAGACGAAGACGAAGAGGATGACGACGACGAAGAGGAAGACGACGTCGAAGAAGAGAAGGAATCGTAGCCCCTTTCGCCCAAGCGAAAAGCCCGGCCCCCCCTCCCAGGGTTGCCGGGCTTTTCGTATTTCGAGACGACGACTGCTTAGAACTTGTCGGCGAGGTCGGCGACCAGCGGAATGCGCCACCGTGCTCCACCCATCGCCTTGACGATTCCCATCACGCAAAGAACGAGGATCGCAGGCATCAACGCACAGGAAACCAACCCGACAAACGGGATCATCCCGATGATCGTTGTGATGATTCCCCCACCGAGTCCCAGCACGAGCCCTTGCTTCGCATGCCACTTCACGAAGTCGGAATCCTTGACGGTCAGCAGTGGGATCAACGCGAAAATACCAAGATATGCCAACACCAACATGATCTTGTCTTGATCACGCACGGTGTCGGTACCGCCCACTGATTGAATCTGGCCTTGCTGCTGGTTTTGCGGCGTCATTCACCACTCCATATTTGAGGGAGAAAGTTCGAACCGAAACGCTTGAGAGCGGGCGATTCGTAAGACGCGGACATCGTCAAGTCAAGGTGAGTGAGGCACACCACCCACGCGAAACTCCTCGAGGGTCTTTAGGCGGCGCACCGCAGCGCGCATGGTATTGAGCTCGTCGGGCATCAACCGCTGTCCGGGGATCTGGCGCACTTCGACCCGCTTGATCCCGATTCCGTCGAGCAACGCGATCACCGAGGCGGCGCTCGCGATTCGCGCCCCAACCTCGAAGTGGCCTCCCGGAGCAATGGCATCGATGGTGAGTGTGGCGAAGTCCTCGCCCTCGAGCCCGAGCTGTGTCTCTGAATAGTCAACCGCCCAGCGCTGAATCGTCTGGCCCTTACCGGCGCGCAGCAGATTTGCGCCTCGGCGAAGCCAGCGCACGACGCCTTCGATTGTCGCGTACTGCGCGATCAACTCGAGTCGCTGACGACCTGCGAGCACTCGGCTGCCCACCACCGCATCGGCGAGTTCGACCGCGAGGTCAGGAACAATGAAGTCGAAGGTCGACAGCCGCAGCACGCTCGCCGTTTGCAGCGGTGCGCAGGCGGCAAGCTGCG
>JANOHG010000062.1:0-3583 GCA_031406375.1 Archangiaceae bacterium
ACATCGTCAGCTGTCGCTTGAGCACCTCGATCAGCTCGGGCACCCGGCCTTGCCGCCCGAGCAGGCGACCCACTTGCTCGAGCGCTTCGGGATCGGTGGGTACGATCTCGAGGACCCGCTTCCAGCTCTCGACCGACGCATCGGTCTCGTCGTTTTGGGCCTGTAGTCGTGCAAGCTCGCGGTAGATGTTCGCGCGCGACTCATCAATCGACGCTCGAGGAGCGACCTCGGCCAACAACGCGATCATCTCATCCTGGGTGTCCGCCGGCCCGAAAAGCGACAACACCAACTCGAGCGCCTTCTCGTCGTCGGGCAGCTCGCGCAACGCGCGGGCCGAGGCAAGAAACGCCATCTCGGGGTTGGACATCTGGTGCGAGTACACCTCAGCCACTTTCCGCAGCAGTTGCACCCGTTCCTGAGGGTTCGGCTCGGCTTCGACGCGCGACTCGAGCATCTGCACGAGCTTGAGGTGCTCACCCTCGCCGGCAAAAACCGGCTCGAGCGTCGCAGCAGCTTCTCCTTTGAGCGCATCGTCGGATCTCGCCATTTCTTCGAGTGCGCCAACGGCCCCTGCGTGGGCGGGCTTGCGGCGCAATACCTCCTGGAACTGTGAAAGTGCGCCGCGCGGGTCACCCAGACGCGTCAACCTCAACCGACCCAGTCGCACCATCAATTCCAACGCTTCTTCCGTTGCGCCGCGCGCCTCGGCGAGCTGAACCTCGCGACCAAACAACGTCGCAAGCTCGGGGTAGCGCTCGGTTTCCGAAAGCACGCGCCCAAGGAAGCGAATCGCGTTGGTATCTGCGGGCTTGCGCTCGATGATTTCGGCGTAGCACTGCGCGGCGAGGCCCTTGTCGGTCAGCGTCTCTTCCGCGAGATTCGCCAACTCGTAGAGCAGGTTCACCTGCGCAGTCAGGTTGGTCTCGAGCGCGAGTTGGCGGCGCATCACCACTGACAGCTCCTTAAAGCTGCTCGTCTTGCGGTGCAGCCGCGCGAGCGCGTCGAGGACAAAGACGTTCTTGGGATCTCGCGCCAGCACCTCATTCCACGCGCGCGCAGCGAGATCAGGCCGTTCGAGGCGATCGCCGTAGAGCACGGCCAACCGCCGCCAGAGCTCTTCTGACAGCTTGTCCTCGTTGCGACGTTCGAGCTGATCTTCGTACGCGGCTGCGAGGTCTTCGAACGAGCCTAAGTCTGCTGCCAGCCTCTCGAGCTCTTCCCTCGCGTTCGGATCATCGGGCGCTTCAGTGAAAGCCCGCAGGCGCGCTGCGAACGCCAACGGCTTCTGGCCCAGGCCTTCGCGCAGCACCGAGATCTCGTTGAGCAGCATCACCCGAAGGCTCGGGTCCGATACCGCAAGCCGTATGTCGAGCACTTCGACCAGCTTTCGATGCTCGTTCAACTTTCGGTAGCATGGCTCGAGCAGCCGCGCCGCTTCGGGGCGCACGGCGTCGATCGCCATCAAGCGCTCGAGTCCTGCGATTGCGTTCTGGTCTAGGGGTGACAGCTCGAGCGCCGCTGCGAAGCTGCGCAGGGATTCCAGGTGCTGGCCTTCCCTCTCGAGCAACACCGCGCGCCGCAGAATGAACCCTTTGCGCGTGTCAGCGTCGCGGGTCGCGACCGCGAGTTGGTCGAGGACATCGGCCTGCTCCTTGAACCGCTTGCTCCTCCCAAACAACGCATCCAGCGCCATCAGCGCTTGCATCGAACGCTTCAATGCAAACGCTGCTTTCCAAGCGTCGATCGCCTGGGCTTCGTCGCCGGCGCTCTCGTAAGCGTCGGCTGCCTTGATGAGCAACTCGAGCCGAGACGCCGGGTCAGCCGCCAGCGCCGCCTGCTTCGTGTACACCTCGGAAAGGCTGCGAGCGTTCTTCGATTTTTCGTAGAGCTTGCTGAGGCTATCGAGCGCCTGGCGATCCGCAGGCTCAGCGTCGAGCAGCGCCTGCCACACGCGCACCGCATCATCCGTCTCACCCCGCTGCTCGCGCAGCTCAGCGGCTCTGCGCAAGAGCATCACCCGGTGCGGGTCGCCCTTCACCAGCTCGGTCGAAGTCGTCTCGTAGATCTCGGCCAGCTCTTCGAAGCTTCCGGTTTCCCTGGCAAGGCGCTCGAGCTCGGGCTGCACCGCCTCGCGGTCAAGCCCGTCGGTGAACGCCTTGAGCGTCGCCATGAAGGCGGCCTGCGTCTGCCCGAGGTCCCTCTCGAGGATCGCGCGGATCTCTGCCGACAAGCGGGCCCGTTCGGCGGCCGTGCCACCTGAATATCGAGCTTCCCGCAACGTGATGCGACGCTGATGTTCACCCGACTGGGCAAGCACCGGATCAAGCGCCTCCATCGCGATGCTGCTCGATGCGTCATCGGATCGCGCCCAGACTTCAAGCGCATCACGGGCGCCTGGGTGGGCCGCATCCTCGGTCAAAATCTGACGGTACAACTGCAATGCGGCCTGCGGGTCGTTGAGCCTGCTCTGCCGCAGCTGCGCCAACCGGAATCCGAGCTCACGGCCCGCGGGGCTCTGCCCTTCCTGATTGCGTCGCAGCTCGAGCGCAAAGGCGAGCTCACTGGGGCGATCAACAAGGGTATAGAGGCGATCGAGCGCAGCCGCAGCGTCCTTCGCCAGCGCATCGCGTTGGGCGATCTGCCGCCAATTCGCCGCGGCGCGGTCAAGATCGTTGAGCTTCTGCTCAGACAACAGCGCCGCTTCCCGATCGAGCACGTTCTTCTCGGCTGGATCCGCTTCGATTGTTGCGAGCCGTTCGATGACGGCCACGAGATCCTTCCACTCTTCACGCGCGCGATGCAGCCGCTGCAGCGACGTGAGCGCTTCGACGTTCTTCGGCTCAAGCGAAAGCTGCGCGTGCAGATGCTTGACCGCCAACCCCTGGTCGTTGAGCTTCTTCTCGAAAATCTCAGCCAGCTCGCGGTGCAGCCCAAGCGCAGCTGGGCCGACGTCGGTCTCGAGCAACTCCATCAATACTTCGGCGTAGCTGTCGAGCATGTCGGCTTCTTCGGCCGAAGCGCGCGCCGAAGCCCGAACGTCGGCATCGCCGGGAACCAGCCGCACCGCCTGCGCCATACTGGCAAAGGCCTGTTCTGGCTGGCGCAGATGCAAGGTGTGAATCTCGCCTGCTCGCTTTAGCGCCGAGAGCTTTTCGCCTGCGTCGCGGGTCGCCTCGGCAATCGTCGACAGCGCATGGACCAATTTGCGGTGGTCCTTGATCGCCTCATACCCAGGCAACAGGCCCCGAGCGGCTTCCTCGCGGTGGGCAGGATCCTGCAACAGCTTTTCGAGCGCGGCGATCGCCTCAGGGTCAGAAGGCTTCTTCGCCAACACCTCGGCGTAGTTCGAAATCGCCTGCGCCTTGTCTCCCAGCGAATTCTCGATCAGGCGCGCGCGCCTCAACGACAGGGCTGCCGCGCCGTCTTTGTCGCCTGCTTTTTCACGCACCCCAATCAACCGCGCGAGCACCTCGGAAAACTCGGCAAACCTACCGCTGGCTTCGAGATTGTCGGCGACCATCGGCAACAGAACGGCCTCATCGCCTCCTGCCACGATCGCCGCGGTGTAGGAAATCGCCGACTC
>JANOHG010000064.1:0-4121 GCA_031406375.1 Archangiaceae bacterium
AATGCCGTTCTCCTTCAGCCGCCGGTTGCTCCTCGCGGGGCTAACGCTGCCTGCGGCACGTGCTTTCGCGTTCGGTGATTCCTCGAGGTTCATTCCCGCGGTGGCTCAACACGGCGGAAAATGGGACACCCGCGCCTCTGGGCTGCGACGCCTCGCCTGGGAACTGCAACGGCGCACGTCGATCGAAGTCGTGCTCGAAGCGCGCGCGCTGCCACTGTCGAGCCCGCGGCTCTTCGAACACCCGTTTCTCTACCTCGGCAGCGACGGTGAGCTTCCGCCGCTGAAAAGCGACGAAGTCGAGAACCTGCGCCGCTACCTCACCTTTGGCGGCTTTCTCTTCGCCGACGCCAATGATGGCAGTGACGGCGGTGGCTTCGACCGCAGCTTTCGCCAGCAGATTGCACGGGTACTGCCTCAAGCCCCACTGACCCAGGTCGCCTCGACCCATGTGGTCTTCAAGAGCTTCTTTCTGCTCGACGCGCCCCCGGGCCGACTGCTCAACAAGCCCTGGATAGAGGCTGCAATGATTGGCCGCCGTGCTGCGGTTCTCTATTCGCAGAACGACGTATTGGGGGCACTCAACCGCGACGATGGAGGCACCTTCGAGTTCGAGCCGATCCCCGGGGGAGAACGCCAGCGCGAGTACGCCACCCGGTTGGCGATCAACATCGTGATGTACGCGATGTGCCTCGACTACAAAGACGACGCGGTGCATTTGCCGATGATCATGAAACGCCGGCGCTAAGAGATGGATTCCGCGCACCAAACCTGGAAGCTGGTCAGCCTCTCGCCTCTGCCGCTGTGGGCGCTGGTCGGTTTGTGCGTCGCGCTGACTGCGGGCGTCGCGCTTGCGTGCATCGGTCTGTCGCGCGAGCCGGATCCAAGGCGGCGAGCGCTGCTGTGGGGCCTACGGGGTTTGGCTGGCTTCTGCGCGCTTTTCTTTCTCCTCGAGCCTGGCTTGCGAAACCTGCAGGTTGCTCGTGCGAAGAATCGGGTGGCTGTGCTCATTGACCGTTCGGCGTCGATGAACTTTCCCGTCGTTCCCAACGGCCCCACCCGATCGGGGCAGGTGGCAGATGCGCTCAACACCTTCGCGCCTCAGTTCGAGGCGATGAAAGACAGGTACGCGTTCGACGTCTTCGGGTTCGATCCCGAGCTGGCTCCGGTGACTGCTGACTCAGTTCGAAACACCCCGCCGCGCGCGGGCCGCACTGATTTGCTCGCCGCGCTTCGGGCGCTCAAGGCGGGCGACAGCTCGAACTCGAGTCGCAAGCTGGCTGGAGTCATGCTTCTTTCCGATGGTGCCGACAACGTCGACCTGTCGGCGGGACTTTCGCCCAGGGCCCGGGCGTCGCTCGAGGAGCTCGCAGTTCCCGTCAGTACGTTCCTGGTCGGGCAAGAAGGCCTGAAGGACATCGCAATTGATCAAATCAAAGTCGACGACTTCGCCTTCGTTCGCAACAAGGTCACCGCCGAAGTCGAGCTCAAGGGTCGCGGGTTCAAGGGCGAGAACATCCAGGTCGTGCTCAGGCGCGAGGGCAGGGTGGTGGCCACCCAGCAGGTCCGCTTCGCCACCAACGAAGACACCCAGAGCGTGGCGTTCACCTTCACGCCCGACCAGACGGGTCGTTTCGTCTACACCGTCTCAACCCCGGTGTTTCCCGACGAGGCGGTTGCAGAAAACAACACCCGTTCGTTTGCACTCAAAGTGATTCGTGACCGGATGCGGGTGTTGCTCGTCTCGGGTCGCCCCAGCTGGGACGAGCGATTTCTTCGCGGGCTTCTGAAGCAGGATCCCAACGTCGAGCTGGTCAGCTTTTACATTCTGCGGAACACCAGCGACAACACCGGCACCGTCTCCGATGACCGCGAGCTGTCGTTGATTCCGTTTCCGATGGACGAGATCTTTCGCGAGAAGCTCGACACCTTCGACGTCGTCGTGTTCTTGAACTTTGGCTACACCGAGCCCGGGCTTTCTATCGCCACCTACGAGAAAAATCTCAAAGACTACATTTCGAAAGGAGGCGCGCTGGCGGTCGTCGGCGGCGATCGTTCCTTTGGCGACTCGCGCTACTCATTCACCTTGTTGTCTGATGCGTTGCCCGTCGAAGCGGTGGCCCCCTCGGATGTTCAGATGTTCAAGGCGCGCCTCACTCCGGATGGCCAGTGGCACCCCGTCACCGCGCTGGGCACCGGCTCGAGCTCGGCAGAAGCTGCGTGGAGCTCGCTGCCAGCGATACCCGGGTTGAACATCACCCGGGCCAAACCAGGTGCCGTTGTTCTCCTCGATCACCCGTTCTCCAACGCAGCTGGGCAAAGCGCGCCGGTGCTCGCGCTGTGGGAGTACGGCCGCGGCCGTTCGATGACGCTGATGACGGATGCGAGTTGGTATTGGGCATTCACCTCGCACCTGGGTGGTGCACCCTCGCGGCACTACGAGCGCTTCTGGGGAAACGCGCTTCGATGGCTCGTTCGGGATCCCGATCTGACGACGCTGCAGGTTCAAGCAGATCCTCCGAGCGTCGAGCCTGGGCGTCCGGTCGGAATCGGAATCGTTGCCCGGTTGCCCGACTACCAGCCCGCCGCTGGCGCCGAGGTGACGGTCGAACTCGTCGCTGCGGAAGACGGCAAGGTGGTCGGCACTCAAAAGGTCACCGCCGCGCCAGACGGAACTGCCCACCTCGAGTTTCCTCCTCCCCCTCCGGGCGCATATTTGCTGCGCGCTCAAGCAGCAAAGGGTGGAAAGCCCCTCGGCTCTGGGCAGGATGCGCTCGCGGTGCGCGCGGTGGGTTCAGAGCTGGCGGATGCCCGCGTGGGCGCGTCGTTGATGAACGAAATCGCCAAAGCGACAGGCGGCAAAGCGTTCGCGTTGCCATCCGACACTTCGCTGACCCAGGTTCCATTCCTCGAGCCGCCAATGGTGGAAGTTGGGCGCAGCAGAGATCAACCGCTTTGGGATCGCTGGTACTGGCTGGTGACCTTGGTAACCATCGTGGGTCTCGAGTGGGGCCTGCGTCGCAGGTTCGGTTACGTCTGAGCGCTTAAGAGGCGGCGCTGCGTTCGCAGCTCTAGCCATCGGGTCACTCGCGCATTTTTTTTGACGGTTGCGGTTGGGGCAGCGCCCTGGGCTGAACGGGGTGACCAGGAGGAGGGTGCACCTGGGCATCCGAAGAGTCTGCAGGCGCGCCGACCGACAGGTCAGGCACAAAGAGCTCCTCGGATGCACCAAAGGCGGGAGCCCACACCTCCTGAACCGCAGCCGAACGAATGAAGCGGGCCACCTCGGCGAAGACTTCTCGAGGCCCACCGAGCAGCTGCGCCCACTGAAGTCCTTGAGGTGACAGGTTTGGGACCAATGGCCCAAGTGCCTGAACCGACTGCTGGGTCGTGGCGACGCTCAGCCCTTCGTCGCGTATCCGCTGAGGCACCCAAAGAGGCGCAAACCGGGTGTGTTGATACGCCGTTACGCACCCTGCTTCTTCGAGCAGCTCGGCCCACAACGGCAGCTCGCGAACGTTGAAGATCAGTTTGCAGCGGCCCTGGTGGGGATCCCAATCGCCGCGCAGCCGATGATCTCCACGAGGAATCAGCGCGCGATCGACGTAGCAGAACGAAGAAGGGCCCCGCGCCCGCGCGCCGCGGTAGCGAATGAACGCCCGCACCTTGGCGGGATCAATGGTGAGCCCCGTTGGAAGGGCCGCCAACTTCGCAGCGCAGGATTTCGGAATTCCATGGCGGTCGGCGAACGCAGCCAGCTGGCTCTTCGGAGTGCGCATCAACTCGACGAGTCGTTCGCGCAGCCGTTCAGGGTCAAAATCCGTCAGCAGCTCGTCGAAACGCGTTTTCAGGCCTGGCAACGTGACTGGGATCAGCGTCGACAGCGGTTCTCCGTGTTTGACCCAGGTGTCATGAAGCGTGGTGGCTTCCAATGGCGCTTGTCTCAGCAGGTACTTGGGAGGCGCTGCAGCCACGCCTGACCCATCACGATTCGTCGTCCAGATCGTGAAGCAGGTTCTGCACGCCCTTGGCAATGCTCTCGCCCTTGGTCTCGATCGCCTTCTTTTGCGCCTCGGCATTGAACGCCAGGAAGTTGCTGGGTGCCGCCGCCGCTGCCAGCTGCT
>JANOHG010000066.1:0-3430 GCA_031406375.1 Archangiaceae bacterium
GTGAGCGTCGCCGCGTTGGTCGCTGACAGGCCGTCGGTGCGCAAGAAGCACGGCGAGCCGAATGAGGTCAGCGCCAGCGATCAGAAGAAGGTGACCGACGCGATGCTGGGCGAAGATCAGCTTGACGTGAAGAAGTTCCCCACCCTTTCCTTTGAATCGAGCGGGGTCGCCAAGGACGCGAAGGGCGCGGTGGTGATTACCGGCAAGCTCACTTTGCATGGCGTGACGCGGGAAGTGAGTCTGCCAGTGAAGATTGAAGAGAAGGATGGCGAGGTCGAAGGCGACGGCACGCTGCGGCTTCGGGTCAGCGACTACCAGATTCAGCCCTACAGCACTGCGCTGGGGTCGATCAAGAATCGCGACGAGGTCGAGCTGGTGTTGCACCTCGTTGGAACGAAGAAGTAGCGCTGGCAAGGCATATGATTTCCGAATCAGCGCCCCGAGTGGCCTGGGTTCAAGTAAGCCGTCGCCCTGCGGAGGCATTCCCATGGCGGTAGGCGTACCGAAGGCCGAGAAGAGAAGCCCGACCCTCGAAGCTGGTCAAGATGGCCCAGAGCATCGCCAGTTTCCGCGCGCGCGGATGGCAGTGCCCTTCAAAGTGTGGATTGGCGAAGGCGCTGATCGCCGCTTCGAGGCGTCGCTGAGGTCGATCAATGTTTCAGTGAGCGGCGCGTTCCTCGAGTCGACCTTCTTTCTTCCGGTGAGCACCGAGCTGCGCACATCCTTCGAGCTCGACGCTGACGAAGATGCGGTCGAGGCGCGGGTGGTGATTATTCGGCAGGAACGCCCCGACGCGCGTGGCCAAGGGCGCAGCGGGTTGGCGGTGCAGTTCGTCGAGTTCTTCTCTCAAAGCGAGGTCACGCTCGCGAAGCTCTTCATCGGGGTGCGACTGAAGAAGTTTGCCGAGCTCTACCTGGCTTCAAAGCGGGCACGTTCGCTCAACAGTGAGCTTGATCGCTGCGTCGACGCGCTGGCTGCATGGGAACTGCAGAAAGTCACCAACCTGAAGGACGCCTGGGCGGTTGACGAGAACATCGACCCGGTGTGACCGCGCTGCTCGAGGCGCGCTCAGTACCCCAGCTGCGGCTGTCGCGGCTTGCCGGACTTGTCGGGGACAAAAGCGGGAGTGCCTTTGTCCGCGTCGATGACCAGCGCCAGCGCCTCGGATTTGTCGCTGACCCGTACTTTCCGATCGATCAGCTTTGAGGCCGCTTCGTGCCACACCGACAGTTTGTACTCGCCCGGTGGGATCCCTTTGATGACGAAGCGCCCGCCGACATCGGCTTGCGCGAACCAGGGGGTGTCGACAACGTAGATCCAGCCGATCATTGACGAATGGATGTTGCACAGCAGCTGTACTGCCCCAGCCGTGCGAAACACCTGGTTCTTGGTCGTGCCACCTTTGTAGAGGCCGAGATCAAACTCATTGGGCTGGGTCAGCGAGAAGACGTTGTGAAACAGCGGATCCTCGTTCTTGAAGTCGACCGTCGAACCCTGCGTAACCACCAGCACGCGCGGAATGAAGCGCTTGTCTTTCTGGGCGATGGCGCGAACCTTGGTTTCTTTCGGAGCCGGGGTCGGCCCGTCGATTCGCTTCAGAAAAACGACCGCGCCTCCGGGGCCGAGGGTGCCTCCTCCGGAAAGGGTTCCGCTCAGCGACACCGCCAAGTCTTTCTTCACCAACGGGGTTTCCGGCGAAAGCTCGACGACGGTGGTCGGGTTCGACATCGATTCATTCGACGCGACGTTCGGTTTCTGCCGTGCCGCGGCGGCCATCGGACGGACAAGGCCATCGAGCTCGGCTCCCAAGCCAGGAACACGCAACAGCGTTTCCCACTTGATGACCGCAGTCGCGAAATCGCCCCTGTCCCAGGCAATTTTGCCCGCTCCGAGCAGGTTGAAGATGAGGTACTGCTTTTCGGCAGCTGTTTTGAACTTCAGATCTTCGGGAGTTCGCACCGCAAGTGGCAGTGGCATTTCTTCCGCCATCCAGCCGGCACCCAAGGCGAGGCAAGGGATAATCAGCGCACAGCAGACGACCTGTCTCATTGAGCTCCTCACCAACTGAAGACAGCGGATGACGTGAAGACGTCGTTGTCAGCGTCGGAAGCGCCGTCAATCTCGCGGTTGACGAGGTACTCGGCCTTGATCGCCACCTGCCCGAAGAGCTCGACGCGAAAGCCGGCGCTGAAGCGATCGACTTCAAGCTGGCCAAAGCCTTCGAACTTCGCGCGGCGGTGATCGTACCGGCCGTAAAGGGTGACGTGGTCGAAGTGGCCGGCAGAGAACGGAAGCGTCCAGGCGGCAGTGACGTAGAACCCCGTCACGGTGAAGCCAGAAGCGAGCTCGGATTCTCCTAGCCCGGTGATTTTTCCCGCGGCGATTCCGGGCTCGTCAATCATCCGGATGATTTCCCCCAGAAGGCTGAACCCAAGGAACGACAGCCGCACGTCACCGCCGACTGCCTTTTGTTTCACTTCGCGGTTGCGTTGATCATTGCGCGGTCCATACAGGCCTGAAACGCCGAGCTTTGCCTGCACGTGCTGCAAGTTGAGCTCATACCCCAGCCGCGCCGAACCGACCGGCACACCCGTCAACGATTGATGGGGTGTCGACAGCGATTCGACCCGCGTGCCCGAGGTGGTGGCGGCGGCGTTGAGTGAGAGGGCGCTCCAGAGACTCGGCAGCTGCAGGCGATAGAACGCCTTGATGCCCAGCGAATGTCCGGTGGTGTAGCGGGCGATCAGCGACGGCGTGATTCCGGTGCGCAGGTTGGCCTCATTCTCGAGGTACTCGATGCCGAAGACCGAATCGAATTTTCCCAACGAGACGGCGAACTCGTGGCTGGTGAAAGGACTGAGTCGACCGAAGGACTGCTGCAGATCCACCCGCGTCGCGTCGCCCGTCGAAAGGAAGCGTGGCATCACCTGCAGCCGCGCGAAGACAAGCAGCGGAATCGAAGCGGGAGCAAAGCGCACATCAGCGCTCGCGGTGTTGAGAAGAAACGACGGCCGATTCCCGATGCCAACCGAACGCGGAAGGAAACCGTTCGTGAACAGGCCGCGCGAATCGACGGAAGCAACGTCGCCTCGCGCGTTGACCGCAGGCGCGAAGGCATCGGCGCCGTAGTCTGCGGGCACCCGGATGTCCTTGGCTGCGAAGCTGCTGCCATTTCCCTGCGCCACAGCGAACCCAACGTCGATGTAGCCGGTGAGCCGCAGGGTCTCGTGAACGGCCGCTTCGCTGGGCGTGTACCCGTCAGACGCGTTGTCTGCGATGTCTTCCTGTGCGCGCGCGGTCGACGCGATCAAACCGAGAATGAAGAGCCACCGGTTCAAAGCTTTACTCCGTCGAAGAGCACGGGCACCGCGGTGAGGGTGACTTCGGTCGGAAGCACCCGTGAGGGCGAGAGCTGATCGATTTCCCCTTC
>JANOHG010000080.1:0-8890 GCA_031406375.1 Archangiaceae bacterium
TCCTCCGATCACCGGGTGGTACAGTGGTCCTCGGTGATCTCGGTGGAAATGATACCGGTCCTGCTCGGTGGTGACAGCCGGGGGGCCTCCGCGCCCAATTGCCGAAGCACCGCATACACTTCTTCTCGCGCGGCGAAGGCGCTTTGCGGGCGATCTTCGGGTCGCTTCGAAACCAGACGCAGCACCAACCCATCGATGGCAGGCGTCAACGAAGGGTTCAACTTCGAGGGAGGTATCGGCGTGCGCTCAACGTGGGCGAGCATCACCTCCAGCGGCGCATCGGCTACAAAAATCTTTCTTCTGGTGAGCAACTCGTACAACACACACCCGAGCGCGTAGATGTCGGTGAGACCGCTGATCGACTGTCCGCGCGCCTGTTCGGGCGCCATGTAATCCGGCGTCCCAAGCACGGCGTTGACGTTCGTCTGCGGAGTCGTCTGCCCGTGAAATGCCACCAACTTGGCGATTCCGAAGTCGAGCAGCTTCACATACGGAATGCCCCGCCCGGTATCGACGAGGAACAGGTTCGAAGGTTTGATGTCGCGATGAATCACGCCTGCGTGGTGCGCGGCATCGAGCGCGTCGAGCACCTCATCAACCCACCGAAGCGCATCGACCGCCGCGACCGGAGCACGTTGGCGAATCACTTCGTCGAAGGGCAGACCCTCGAGTAGCTCCATCACGAAGTACTGTGAGCCGCCTGGCACTTTGCCGAAGCCAAAGATGTCGACGATGCCGCGATGGCGAATCGCGTTGACCGCGCGCGCTTCTGCCAGAAAGCGACCCACTGCCGCTGCTTGTTTCGAGGCCTCTTCATTGAGCACTTTCACTGCGACCCGCTTGCCAATCAGCGGGTGCAGTCCTTCATAAACAACCCCCATCCCTCCTCGGCCGATCGCCGAGACAATCTGGTAGTCCCCCAGCTTCGTTCCGTTCAAAGGGGTGATCGGGTTTTCGGCCAAAGCGATGGGACAATACCGGACGCGCAGTAACATGCAGAAATGGGTTTGCCTGACGCGCGGTCATTCGAAGGGACGTGGATACTGATTCCAGAGCGGTGCCTCTATGAGCACACAACGCCGCCACGAGAAGGAACCTACCGAATCGCAGCGACCCCCGAAGGGATGCGGTTCATGCTCGATTGGGTCGACGCCACCGGCAAGGTCGAGCGCACCGACTTCCAATTGACCTGGGCCGGCGACGTTCCCGCGTCGCTCGAGTTGGTGGATCCGCAGACGCTCAATACCACCGTAGAACGCGACGACACCGTCATCGCCCATGCGAGCCGGCGGCTTTCCGACGACGGTACCCAAATGGAGGTTCAACAGCGCGGGCTCACTGCCAACGGTAAACCCTTCACGAATCGTGTCTGGTATCAGCGCCAAAGGTGATCCCTCGTTGCTTTCCGAAAGCGACGCGCTTTGGTGCACCCGTAATCCCATGAGAACTGCTGTGGGCACCTAGATCCCCAATAACTGTTTGAGATTGCGCAGAGTTTTTCTCCGCAACGCGTGGAGCCAGAATTGCTTGGCACCCACAGTGAAACGCTCACTCGCCTTGATGACCTTGGCTGGAAGCCTGCTCGGATGCGACGGCGTCATCGAGCCGGGTCACCACAATCCGATTACCAACGGAGGAGTGGGTGGCGGTAATGCTTCGGGCGGTGGTGAAGGCGGTGGGACGCCGGTCGTGCTGGCTGCGTTTGTGCCCGCGCCGATTCAGATGCGGGTGTTACTGGGTGCCGAGTACCGCCACTCAATTCGCGATATTCTGGGACCCGCTGCAGCCAACGCGGTGACGCCTCCGCCCGATGCGGCAATCAACGGGCTGACAGCGATTGGTGCGTCACAGCTGGCGGTGTCGACCGCGATAGGCCTCGTCTACGAGCGCAACGCGTTCCTCGGCGCGCAGGCAGCGCTGGCCAATGCTCCCCAGAAAGCGAAGCTCATTCCCTGCACGCCGACGAAGGCCAACGACACGGCGTGCTTCAGCCAGGTCCTCGACACTGTCGGGAAGCGGTTGTTTAGGCGGCCCCTCTCCACGCTCGAGCGCGCCACCTGGCTCAAAGTCGCTGGTGATGCAGCGACAGCCTACGGCACCTTCGACGGCGGCGTTGAGTTCCTGCTCGCTGGGCTGCTCCAGTCGCCCAACTTCCTCTATCGCGCTGAGCAGGGAGTTCCCAACCTCGCCCGCCCAGGCGAAGTGAAGCTCACAGGATACGAGTTGGCCACGCGGCTGTCGTACTTCATCAGCGGCAGCACTCCCTCGGATGAGCTGCTCGCCGCGGCCGAAGCAGGCGAGCTCGATGCGCCGGAAGGAGTGAAGGCCCACGCCGTCAAGGCGCTGAAGTCTGAAGGCGCTTCGGGGGCGTCCACCGACTTCTTTAGCGAGTTCCTTTCGCAAGACGGTCTTTCGTCGATGGCGAAAGATCCAATCAGCTTCCCCAACTACCGTCCGGTGATGGCGGCCTCGATGCGCGACGAGACGCGGCTGTTCCTCCAAGACACGTTGTTCGCGAAGAACCTCGATTTACGTACGCTCTTCGACGCCGACTTCACTTACGTCGACGTCAACCTCGCGCCGCTGTACGGCCTGACGCCACCCGCCTCGGGCTTCGCGCGCGTGCAGCTGCCGTCGAACCAGCCTCGCGCTGGTCTGCTTACTCAGACTGCGTTTCTTGCGCTGATGGCGCACCCTTCGTCGACCTCTCCTACCCACCGCGGCAAGTTCGTTCGCGAGCGATTGCTGTGTGAGACTGTGTCTGCGCCTCCAGACAATGTGAGCACGACGATTCCGGCGGAGAACCCGACGATGCCGCGCACGTTGCGACAAAAGCTGTCCGACCACTTCACCAACCCGGGCTGTCGCGGCTGCCATGCCTTGATGGACCCGATTGGGTTCGGCTTCGAGAACTTCGACTCGATTGGCACCTACCGCGCGACTGAACAGAATCTGCCCATCGACGCCAGCGGCACCCTCGACGGAAAGGCGTTCACCGACGCGCGCGGCTTGGGGCAGGCGCTGAAGTCGGATCCGCGAGTGATGAAGTGCCTGACCAGGACGCTCTTTCGTCACGCCGCAGGCCACGTTGACCTCGCCAGCGAAGCCCGCCCGCTCGCTGCACTGCACGAAGCGTTCGCCCGGTCGGGCTTCAAGTACCAGGACCTGCTCGTCGAACTCGTCGCATCCGACGCGTTTCGCTTTGCGCGTGCAGCGAATGGGGTGAATCAATGAACTTCAAGCTCGCCCGTCGCACGTTGCTCAACGGCTTCGGTGCCTCGCTCGCGTTGCCCGCGTTGGAATCGATGCTGAATTCGCACGGCACTGCCTTCGCGCAGGGGGCTGCGTTTCCCAAAAGATACGTCGCGTGGTTCTTCGGCAATGGAGTCCTTCAAAACCAATGGACACCAGCGCAGACAGGCCCGAACTGGGCGCTGACTCCTCTGCTGCAACCGCTGGTAGATGTCGCGCGTGGCGTTAACGTGAAGAGCTACGTCAGTGTCGTCTCGGGCTACGACGTCAAGACGCCCAACCTTCGTGGGCATCACAACGGCGTGTGCGCGATGATGTCGGGTGCTCCTTTCATTCCGCTCGCCCCCAACGGCGCCGGCTATTCATCGAAGTTCTCGGTGAAGAGCGTGGATCAAGTCATCTCGGACGCGATCAGCGGCAGCACGCCGCACAAGTCGCTGCAGCTGGCTGTCTCGAAGCGGTACACCACCGGCGAAGGCCCGACGCTGCAGTACCTGTCGCACCGCGGGCCGGATCAGCCGATGCTTCAGATGACGAATCCTGCCGCGCTCTTCAACCAGCTCTTCGCCAGCTTCACGCCGAAGGATCCAACCGACCCGCGCGATCGAATGCGCGCCAACGTGCTCGACGCGGTGAAGGATGACGCGAATCGATTGAAGCCGAAGTTGGGCACTGCAGATCGCGCTCTGGTCGACGCACACCTCACCGCGATTTCCGAAGTGCGTACCCAGATTCTCGCCCTGCCTCCTGTGGTCACTTCGGCGTGCGTGAAACCCAACGCGCCGACGCAGAACAACAACGACGTCACCGGCGTCGAGCCCTACGAAGCAGTCAACAAGGTGATGAGCGACCTGCTCGCGCTCGCGTTTGCCTGTGACCTCACCCGCGTCGCGACCTACCAGTTCTCCGGCTCAGTCGGCGGGCAGTGCTTCAAATCGCTGTCGCCCAACGCACCGCGAGACAACGAGCATTCGTTGACCCACGACGCCGCGGCGCAGCAGCAGGTTCACGACGGCATCGTCTTCACGATGCAGAACTTCGCGTACACGCTCAACGCGATGAAGAAGACCCTCGAAGGGCCAGGCAACGTGCTCGACAACAGCTGCGTCCTTTGCACATCTGACCTCTCAGAAGGCCTTGACCATTCGATTGACGACTACCCGATTCTGGTCGCGGGCAAAGCCGGTGGAGCGCTCAACGCCGGCATCCACATTCGTGGCTCCGGACAGAACACCACCAACGTGCTCCTGTCGTGCATGAAGGCCGTCATCGGGCCGCAAGTCACCAGCGCTGGTGCAGAGCAAGGTGCGACGACCACCCCGGCCCCGATTCTCACCTGAGCATCACGCTATTTGTTTTGTAGCGCCTTGGCGTGCTCGCAAGGAAAGCCGCTGCCTGCGTACCTGACACAGGCGCTTTGATAGATTTCGAGCGCCCGCGCGTCGTCCTTGGGCACTCCGCGGCCGTACTGGTAGAGCACGCCCAGTGAGTCGCAGGCGTTGACGTCGCCGCCCAGCTCGCACCCTTTCTGGTAGGCAGCCAGCGCTTTGGCGTAGTCCCGCGGGACACCGCGACCCTGTTCGAAGCTGCTCCCCAGGTACCAGCACCCATTCGCGTCGTCGAGGTCACAGGCTTTCTGAAACTGATCCAGCGCCGCCGCGGTGTTCTTCGGCACCTTCTTGCCCACGTCGTAGGTAATCCCCAGGAGCACGCAACCCTGTGAATCTCCCGAGGAACAACGCGCCTGGTCAGTGGCGAGCGAACGGTCGCACGCAGCCTGGTCACCTTTTCCGCAGTCGAGCGAGTCCGACAGCCGCCCGATGGTGGTGAGGTTAGCGGCACTGGCACCCGAAACTGGAATCTGGCGCGCACCCACCCAGATACCGCCGCCAAACGAGAGCGCCGCTGTGATGACGGCAGCGGGTAACCCAATCGTTCTCATATTCCCTTGAACCTCAGCGCTCGCCTTCCCACTGCATCGCCTGGTCACCCAGCTTCGCGAACCGCCGGGCAAGCGACAGCAGTTCCTGCCTCGCCACCTCGTCAGCCATCCCCAGGGCGTATCCCCGCGCTGGGTCTAGGGTCGGCATCGTGTTCAGCTCGAGCTGCTCGACGATGCGATGCCGCGCACCGAGCGCCTGATTCGGGTAGCTGAACAGCTCGAGCTGATTCATCGCCGAGCCATTGTCCGGGCTGTGGCAAACCAGACAGTTCTGCTTGCGGAGCTCGAATTCCGACGCGCGGTAGGCGGCCTCGAGCTCGAGGACGTAGGGGTTCTCTTTCGAGAAAAAGTAGGTGTAGAGCGCAGCGAACGGCATCAGCTCTCCTCCTTTGCGCCATTCCCACTGACCTCCCCATTCGTGGGGTACGAGGTCGCTGTGCGCCTCGCGCGTAGCCCAGCTTCGTGAGGCACCTTGGATGCGCTTGTCCTTGATGATGAAGACGAGCTCTTCAGCCAGTTGGTACGACTCCCACTTCGAGATCCGATGCCAGAACGGGTACGGGTAGGCGCCCATGTCGAGCTTGTTGCGAAACTTCGGCTTCAACCGCAACAGGGTGCGACCATCGGCAAGCGACTCGACCTTGTGCTCGGCAGGAAAGCTGTACAGCGACAGATAAAGCCGCCGCCAAACGCGGGGATCAAACCGCGTGACGTGCGTCTGAAGGCTGTAACCATCCTCGACTCCGCCATCTTGAGGTTGCTGCCCGCCCCAGCGAAATGGGTTGGCCATCGAATCGCGAAGCAGTTGGAAGTCGGTCAGCGCTGCCGCACACTCATTGCGCGCTTGCTCGTCGTCGGCACGCGCCACGGGGCACGCATCCGTCAAGCCGGCAGCGACGCGTTCTGCCAGCTCGCGATCGCTGTTCGCGCCGCTCACGCACGCACTGACCAGGCTCGCCGCGCAGAAAATGAAGAGTCTGCTGAGGTTCATTCGATGAAGACCACGATTTGAGAAAGAGCCTTGGCCTGTAACCGGAACCCACCCAGCCAGCTCACCCGTTGGTACGCGACGGGGTACGGCAGTTGAGCGCAGCCTGGCTTGGTGAACTTCACCGCGTGGTAGGTGCCCGGCGCAATTCCCGACAGCCACGCCTGGGGATGGGTGTTGGGCTGCATCTTCGAAAGGTTGCGATCTGGCTGGCTGGTGTTCGCCAGATTGTAGACGGCGCGCGCGGTGCTCGTCTGGAGCAACTCGACGATTCCATCGTCCGGGCTGCATTTCCCGTTCAGTGAAATCACCTTCACAGCGAGCACTCCGCGAATCTCGTCGGCTCCAGCGATCGCGTTGAGGGCACCAATGGTCGAGCCCGGCACGCTGAGCAGTTCGATGTCGGCGAGCGTGGTGCGATTCGACAACTGCATCGGCCCGAAGCTCACGTCTTTGTAGACGTTCAGCGGATCCATCGGAACTGCGCGCAGGGTAATCGACGTGTCCGAAGGTACCTCGAGCGCCCATCTGCCGTCGGCGCCGGTCACCATCGAAGCATCGCTCTCGGCGCAGGTGACGCGCATTTGGGCAACCGGGATGTGAGACAAGTCCACGACGCGGCCGCTCACCGTCGCGGTGCCAATCACAATCGTCGGGTTCGTCGGGGTGTCTGACGCGCGAAATCCGCACCCGCTGATCAACACTGCAACGATGAAATGGAGGCGAATCACAGCCCAGTTCCTAGCGCACTTGTTCGTCGGCCAGCCACCCCCAGATTCTCCTCAACCCTTCTGAAGTGACTGTCGCGCAATCTGAACGCTGGTCGACATCACCGTAATCTGGGGATTGACGCCCAGTGACGTCGGGAAAACCGAAGCATCGGAAATATAGAGCCCGTCGATGTCCCAGCTTTCGCCGGTGGGCTTCACCACACCCTTCCTCTTGTCGCCCGACATCCGGCAGGTACCCATCGGGTGCGAGGCGTAGATGCTCAGGCGATCCACCGGCACACCGACGAGGAACTTCTCGAGCTTCTCGGCAGAATCGAACGTTCCCCCGCCGATGACCCCCGGATGAACCTCGATGGCCCCAGCTGCGAAGTAGATTTTCGCGATCTCTACCAGGCCCTTCTTGTGAACCCGTACGTCCTCAGCAACCACGTCGTAGGTCAGCACGCTGCGATTGGCGCTGGCTCCCGGCCGCACTGTTCCAGTCGAGACATCGCCGATCATGCACCCACAGGACGCTAAGTTTCGCAGCCGGTTGATGGGCCGCGCGAATTCTTCATATTGAATCGAATAGATTTCGGGCGTGGCGCTGAACGTCTCGAGCACTGCGTTCTCGCCCCGCAGCCGCGTATAGTAGCCTTGGGTCACACCCTGCCAAAGGTCGATGATCTGCTCGAAGCGGGCACTCGCACCGCCACCGGTGTGCACCCGCAAGTTGTTGCCAACCTGACCGCTTGAGTTCGCCAGGCCGTTTCGCCACAACAACATCGGAGAACCCACTGCTCCTGCACACAAAAAGACCTTCTTCGCCCTCACGTCGATGCGGCGCTTGCGCTCTTCCGTCATCGGGTCAACCGCGTACACCTCGACGCCCTTGGCGATGCCGCCTTCGGCGACGATGACAGTGGCCAGCGCGCACGTAAAGAGAGCGGCACCGTGGGCGAGCGAAACCGGAATCAGGTTGCGATCCACGCTGCCTTTACCTCCGACCGGGCAGCCGAGCTGACAGAGCCCGCACCCGATGCAGCCGGGAGCGTTGCGGCTGATGAAATCGCCCTCGAGCTTGAGCGCATCGACTCCATCTTTGAAAATCAGATTGTGTGCGCGGGCATTGAACGGCTGCGTCTTCGCAACTCCAATCGCCGCTTCGACTTCGGAAAACACCGGGTCGAAGTGGGCGTTGTCGGCCCAGGGAATCCCGAATGTTTCCTGCCAATGCTTCAGCACCGACGTGGGAGTCCGAAAACAGATTGCCGAGTTGACCAGCGT
This sequence comes from Archangiaceae bacterium, assembly GCA_031406375.1. Taxonomy (GTDB): domain Bacteria; phylum Myxococcota; class Myxococcia; order Myxococcales; family Myxococcaceae; genus JAGSPQ01. Next base: position 8,180 of record JANOHG010000080.1, read on the forward strand.
CGAGCCGCCGACTGCCCGCCCGCGGGGCATCGGGAGGTAGACGTTGCCTGTCGCGACGCTCGAACCGCGCTCTCCGTAAAGGTTTCGCAGGGCCCATGACTGCTTCGTCGACAGCTGCTCAGGCTCCCACTTGCGACCCTCTTCGATGATCAAGACTCGAAGGCCTGCTTGCGAAAGGACCCAGGCAGCGGCTGCTCCGCCAGCGCCTGATCCAATGATTGCGACATCGCATTCCACCCTCTCATCTCGCTCGAACGCGTCACACCGCAGCGTCTGCCCTACGGGGAACTCCATCAGCCGTACCTCGTTCCCAAACCTTGAGGTCGACCGTCCTGGGGCAGGTTGCATCCGAGCTTGAATCCGCCTGCCGCTCGCACACGCTCGTCTTCGAAGTATCCGAGCTTGATTGCGAAAGTCAGCGACTGGTACCCGGCGCGCCGCACCCGCAGCTCGCTGACGCGCCATTGCTGTAGAACTTCTTGGCGCTTTTGAAGATTCAACCAGAAGAAGCTGCGCCCATAGCTGACGATGGTCGAGATGTTGAGCGTGCGGACCAACGCGCGAAACAACAGGTGATGATCGCTGTAGAGGTTGCCGACATAGCTGTCGACGAATTCTGCGGTCTGCACTTGGCTGGCAGAGAAAGGAAAATCGGGCGGGCCGGGGAAAACCGCCTCACACGCCTTCTCGAGAATTCGAAATTCGTCGGGG
>JANOHG010000088.1:0-1080 GCA_031406375.1 Archangiaceae bacterium
ACCCGTCACGTCGGTCGTCCGGAAGTAGAACTGGGGCCGGTAGCCTTTGAAGAACGGCGTGTGACGACCACCCTCTTCCTTCGTCAGCACGTAAATCTGACCCTTGAACTTCGTGTGGGCCAGATGGTGGGAAGTCGGACGCAGGACCCTCGGATGGGGGTCAAATCAACGGTGGCGAATTGTGCCCTCCGGGGTGTGGCGTTCTGATGCGCGATGGGGGCCCTGTCTTTTACGAAGATGGTGGCCCCTATTGCTTGTGTTGATGACCCTGCGCGATCCGGTCGGATCGAACGTCTCATCAGGGTGACAACGCCTGAAGACCCCTGGCTGGGTGCTTGTCGCTTGAAAAAGCGATCCCCGTCGCTGAGATTGGTAGGTATTCAAGGTACCAAAAGCTGCGAACCACCCTCCGGTCCGCTCCAGATTATGCCGAGGGGTCGCTGCTGAGCAGCAAGCCTGGCAACGGCTCGTTCGGTGAGGCGAAGACGAAGCTCAATGGTTCGAGGCCCCGCGTTCGACAGTGGCGCCAGCGAAATCGCCAGCGAGTAGTATCCTTGCTCGGTGCCAGCGACTTCAACGCAGCGGCAGTGGGTGCTGGCGCGACATCCGCGCATTGCAGAACACAAACTAACGCTCACGGTTTTCGGAAGGGAAAGGCTCCATCGGTTTGATGGCGCGTCGGCGGCGCTGGCACGGGCGACGCTCGAGCTGCTGCGAGTGCCGAGCCGACGCGAAGAATTGCTGATTGGGCTCGACCCGCACTTCGAGGGAGTAGGCGATCGGCCCGAGTTGATTGATGAGTTGCTGACGCATCTGGTCGCATCTGGGGTGGTGCGTGAGCACGAGCCGCACGTGACGGCAGTGCGTCCGTTCTGGGGTGGCCGCGTGGTCGTCGCTGCCGCTGGAGCGGTCGCAACATCGTTCACGCCCCTGCTCGTGAGCCTTCTTCAAGAAGCAGGATGCGAAGTGCGCGTCGCGTTGACGCGCGCCGCGCGGAGGTTCGTAGCCCCCAAGGCTCTGGAGGCGCTGACACACCATCCCGTTGCAGTCAGTCACTGGTCGGGAAACGCGCATGATCCT
>JANOHG010000097.1:0-6894 GCA_031406375.1 Archangiaceae bacterium
TCATGGTGGTGCCGAGCACGGAGATTCCAGCCGCGCCACGACAACGGCAGCCTGATGTGCGGTCAACAAATCTTTCATTTACGACTCTCTCGGCGCAGGTTCAGGGGACGTCGGCGCCTGTGCACCCCACGCATTGCCGGCCTTTGAAACCCACCGCCGTGCGCTCTCTTCGGCAATTCGACAGACCAAACGATGGGCGCGCACAACATCGGGTGCCTCAGGAAGCTTGCTGGTTTCGCGTGCCTCCTCCAGTTCTGGCGACAAAGCTTCGGCCTCGCGAAGAACCTCGTCGAGCTCCACGCGGCCTTCCTTGATTTCGAGCAGCCGCTGCCGGAAAGAACCGGTCGCCTCGAACGTGGGCTCGCCGGTCTTCAGCCACCCCGACGCCAAAACGACAAGACGAAGCAGGTTGTAGGCATTCTTGGGCCGCAGCGCTCTGGCCTCTGGTGGTCTTCGCCCACCCTCCATCGCGTATTTCTTGAGGGCCGCAAAATCGTTCGCCTCGATGAGGCCCTGATCAGAGAGCGAGCGATACAACTGCTTGATGTACGTTTTTGCGGCGAGTATCGCGTCCTTCTCGCTCTGAGACTCTCGCGGCGACAATTGGCTCAGCCGAACAGCGACCTCGTCCAGAGCGACGCCTGGGTCGGCACTCAGCCACGAAAGAACCAAGTCTCTGTGCTCAGCCAAACGCTGCGACTTCGTCAGCTTGTCAAGCTGGCTCAATGCGTAGCGCCCGAAGCTGCCGAAAATGAGCTTCGAGACAAACGCGTCACGCTCCCCCAACAGCCACCGCCCCATTTCGTCGAGGGCTTTCACGCTCGGCACGAACAGCAGCTCAAGGGTGTTGGGGTCAGCTCGAAGCGCTTGCTCGATGGTCTTCCCGGCCTCCCAGTAGGTTTGGCTGCCGTCGGCGCTCACCAAGTCTCGGGGAATCTCGACCAGCCCCACGGTCCAAGGGAACGGGAGCACGAAACTTCCGCGCAAGTCGGTGTCGGAGGCGTCGTGCGCAAGTCCCCAGGCGCGTGAGCCAACCGTGGCTTCGACAACCTTGCACTCCTGTAGAGCGTCCCACGCTGCGGCACGGCGCATCGCAAAGGTCAGCTGACCAATTCGACGCGGAGCAATCTCCTCACGCCGGTACCAGACCTCGCCAATTCCGGCGATGTGAATGTCGAAACCACCTTCGCGTTCGCGGGCTACCCTTCCGATGAGTCCCTGCGGAACCTGCTTGTCGCCGACGATGCGGGCCACGCGGGTTGTGACCTCGGTACCGTGAGGCAGTGGCACCGAAACCGGATCAACCGACTCAAGGGCCGAAATGCGCGTAGTCATCGCTGGTCACCGCTCTGCCATGGCTTGAGCGCGAAGCGAAGCCATTCACTCAGCCCATCGGGTAACGCATTCTTCGCGAAATCCAGCTCCTGAGAAATGGCCGTAACCTGGCTCGCGGAAGGTTGGGTTCCCGAGCTGTTGAAGTTCTGGTTCCAACGGAGCAAAAGCTCGACGGCCAGCTGGGCAACGACGCCGTTCGCTTTTTGCGCAACCTGAATCAGCGCGGCTGGCTGCTTCCATTTGCCCATGGCTCGGATCAGCCTGGTTGCGTTCAGGCGAGCGAGTTCTGGCTTTCGCTGGTTGACCGCCAAGTGAACAGCTCGACCCGGCTCAAGAGCGTCCGCGTCGAGTTGGGCCAACAGTCTTCGAGCAAGGTTCGTCACCGGCGGCTCGCGGTCGGACAGTGCCTCCCAGAGCCAGTCGGCGATGTCCTTCCTCCCAAGCTCGACACCAACGCGCAGGGTCAGGCAGCGAAGATGTGGTTGACGCGCCCAAAGGTACGGCTTGAGGAGCGGCCAGGTGTCGAGGGCGTTGAGCTCGCCCAGACTGGCCATTGCTACCGCCACCTCGGAAGCCAAGTGTGAGCCCAAAAGGTCGCGGTAGAAACCAACAACGTCGGAGACCACGCTGAGCTTTCGAGCGTGGTGCCGCGCGACGCCACGCACAACAGCAGCTCTGTCACGAAGGCCCGCGACAATCTCGTCTTTGGCTTCAATGCCGTTGAGCTGGGCGTAGGCATCCAGACAATGGCGGCGCACAATCGGCTGCTTGCTCTTCATGCCCTCGCGAAGGGCCGGACAGATCTCCTTCCCGAGCTGACTCGATACCAGCCGCTCGACGGCAAGCCTGTTGATACACGGGTCCTTGTCGGTCAGCGCCACCGACAAAAGCTCAATCGTTGCCTCGTTTGGAGGTGCCAGGAGGAATCGAAACGCATGGGTTCGAGTGTCGCGATCTGGGGACCTCATGGCCTCGCCCAATGCGGTTCGACCGGCAACGGTTTGGAGGTAGGCGTGAACTCGGTCCTTGAGCGGTGATTCTGCGGCACGCGTCGAGCGCCCGACCAGCTCCAGTAGCGAAAGCCCGTTACACCAGACGCGTTCGTTGCCCGGCGCCATCGTTCTTTCACACAACTGCAGAGCCTCGGCTCGAATCGCGGGCACCCAGTCCGCCAGGCGGAGCAAAATGTATGGGAAGCCATCGCTCAGGAAGTGCTTCCCCAATGCCACCAATGCAGCGGACCGGACCCACCCATTGGGGTGAAACGTACACAGTGAAACCAGAGCGGATCCCATCTCGACTGCCCGACGCGAGACGCCTTCTGGCGTGACATTGGTCCAGCCCGGAGCAAACCGGGGGCCGTAGTACGGGGAGTCCGACAACTCCTGCCGCACTTGCTTGTCGAGGCGTGGGAGATCTGCCGTCGGCACCGAATCCAACAGCCGCCGGAGCGCAACAGTCGTGCGTGACGCAATGTCGGTGCTCTTGCCAAGGGCCAATGGCAAGAGCCGAGGCACGAGCGTCCAGTCGTTTGTCTCATCGAGGATTTTCAGTGCCTCGCGGAGGCCGTCAGGGCCGCCACCGAAAAAACGCTCAAGCGGCCCAGCGTTGCTGGCCGCTGTCAACGTGTTCAACCACGCCCTATCGCTGGTGTTGCTGCCGGTGCCAGTGCTCACAGGACCTCCGTCGTCGTGGTGGCCCTGGCACCCACCAGAAAAAAGGCCAGTTGGCCAGAATACGTGGGACGACATCGGATGGCAAGACCGGACAGCGGTAGTCGACCGGTGGCCGCCACCTCGTAGTGAATCGGCTCAAACAGTTTGCGAATCAGCTGTTCTCCGCCGCGCGAGGAAACAGCGCAGATGCGAAACACCAGCGGGAGCGCGGTGTCGGCAAGCTCAGGCCGCTCCTTGCTGTTTCCCGAGAGAGCTGACCCGAAGGCGCGTGAGATCGCGACGCTCATCAACGAGGAGGCAACGTACGGCTTGTCGTTGACGTACTGCTCCAGCGCACCACCTTCGCTGGAAGGGCCACTACGCCCGCGGACCAATCCGATGGGGTCAACGTCCAGCAGAAGCGCCGCCGTGCAGCGCTGCGCGGTGGCTTCTGGGTAGAAGACATGCGCGTTCCCAAAGGTCAGCTCCACGACTTGCGGCCGTGACGGGTTCTTGTGGAGCAAGTACCCGAGGTCGGTCGCAGGTGTAGCGGTGGTGGTGATCGTCAGGAGCACCAACCCCGAATACGCGATGTTCGGCGTTTGACCAAGGTGGTCGTCGCAGCTTCGGGGGTCTACCGCGCGACGATCTGGTCTACCGGGTGGCGGCAATCAGGTCATGTTGATATTTAGCCAACTCTTGGTATTTTACCAACGTGCTTCAGCAGCGTCCGTCCACTCCTCTCACCGCCCTCTCGGCTTCTGACGGCGGCGAATTCCGTTGGGAGACGAAGCCGGGCGACCGCCTCATGATTATCTCCCAGCCGATCATGGCCGAGCTTCGAAAGCACGGTCTCGGGCCACTTCCGCAAAATCTCGCGACCGCTGAACCCACGGCGTGGGCACAGTGCTCCTCAGCGACAGGAAGACGTCTCGCGATCTGCGTCGAGTGGCTGGAGGCTCCAGCGGCGAGCTGAAGCTTCGACTGAAGGAAGCCCAATGGCGAATGGCGACCCCGAGACAAGTCTACCTGTCGATGAGTGGCTCCCGTTCATGCGTGCGCTTCTTGACGAGGGGTTGCCGGTGCCTCTCGTGGTCTTGGCGTTCATGCACTACCAGTTGGGGCACATCCGTTTCGGCGACGCGGTGAGTTCGGTGGCGAACGTCGTGGGCCGCTCGCGGGACGACGTGCTCGCCGAAGTTTGTCTTGCGTGCACTTCGCCCGAGAACGCTGGGGTGCTGTCGCGGCAGTTGCTCGAACTCGCGCCGAAACTGGATGCCATGAAGGGGCTGGAGCGTGGGGAAGGAATGATTCCTTCCGCCGAGGGGATCGAGCGGTTTTGGAGGCGAGCGGGTCTTCACAACGAGTTGCCGATCTACCGACCGCCTGCCCATCCAGAATGGACGCGCATTCTGCGTCTGCTTCGGGATGAAGGCTTCGGCGCGATGGCGTTGCAGCACGCGGTCTGGCGCTACACCGTGACCACCGACTCTGAAGGAACGTTGCCAGTGTTGCGACCGAGCCAAGCAGAGGAGACGGTTGCTTCGGCGATGAGCCTGGGAACCGAGGCGCTGGAGCCAATGATTCTTCGGGGCGCCCAAGAGCTTATGGAGAACCCCGAAGGAATCGCCGAACTGCGGCAGCGAATCAGAACCTCGCTCGAACGGGTTTCCGGCGTCTTGTCGGTCGCTGAGGCGCAAAGGGCCGGCACACCTCCAGATGTATTCGTCGCCGCCAAAGGGCGGGCGTCGCTTGAGCCGCCGTGGGTGACCTTTCCCGAGGCGCCGACATCGATGAGGTGGCGAATGGGGCCGGGTGAAGACCACATGGACCAGTGGATCCGCTTGATGTCGCAACTGGGTCCAGGAGGGCGGCGCCAGTACCTTGAGGAGCACCCGCCCCCCGACGTATGGCTGCGGTGGCTTGAGCGGGTCGACGAGGTGCTCTGGCCCCCTGTTGCCGAATCGTAGTTGGGTCACGTCGACTTCTTCTTGGCGGTGTCTCTGTCGAGCGCCACGATATTCGCGCCGATCAGCAGCAGGCGGTCGATGTCGGAGCAGTCAGCGCAGAGTTCCAGGTCGGAGCCGAACTCCTCAAGGGTCGGAATCGCGGGTGAGCGCGTCGCCAGCGCAGTGCCGCCGAGCCGCTCGAAACGAGAGCACCACAGGGACTCCGGCGCCTCCCGAGCGAGCAACACGGCGTCGGGCGCCATCAACTCGATGGCCTCACCCCGGCGGGCGACCTCCCCAATGAGCCGGTCGCCGATCGTGAGCGCGAAGGCGGTCGCGCCAGAAACCGAGAGCTGGCCGACGGGGTTCGTTTTGGTCCCGGGCTGGTACCAAACGATCCGTTCGACGGGTGCTCGGCCTCCTCCGATGATGCACGCTTCGAGCAGGAAGCGGCCGTCTGCGACAACGCGAATCCACTGCTGGCCCTGGAACATCTCGTTGTTCGGCCCTGGGAAGCGGGCGAACTTGAGGCGCCGGCAGGCTTGAAGGGCGTCGCGCCAATCTACGGGCGCTGGTCGTGGATCCGGAACTACATCGGATTCCTCTGGGCGCGAGTAGAAGACCAGGAACTGCCTGGGGTCGATCTGATTCACGACTGAAAAGAAGAGGCTCCCCTCGTGGTACTTCGCCGCGTCCTTGGGGAGTGGTGATTCGCCGAATCGAAGGCGGCGCCGGTAGGTGATCGTCCCCACGACCGCAGGCACCCGTAGTGGGAACTCCCCAACTTCGAGTTCGCAGCGAACCTCGTGCCGGTTCAAACCAGGAGCCGGGGTGTAGGTCGGCCACGGCGTGCGCTCGGTGCTCTGGAATCGAAACGCGAGACGCCCCTCTGCGCCCAAGTCCCACCGGTAATCCACGGCGAGGCAGAGTGCGTGGCCACCGGCGCTCTGGAGTGTTCCGGTACCGTCTTCGCGGAATTCGACCGACTGGAAGAAGTCTGCGATCTCGGGGCTGCCGCTCCACTTGCCCAGAAGATCGTGTCGGCTCAGCGGCATCGCCTGAGAGCTTATCTGGCCGCACACAATCGGACGGCAACTCTGGCTGCACCGTCGGCATAAGAGACTGGTGGGGCCTTTGCCTGCCAGCGTCGGCCATTTCGGTCACGCTCATCTCGATCGGCCTGGCGCTGATTTGGCTCGGCGATTGTTCGCACCCGGAGCAAAGCGCATGCGCATCTTCGTGAAGACGGTGAGTGACCGATGGCGATCTTGAGCCGCATCTTGAAATTCCTGCGACACCCTGTCGTTCGGGAGATCGCGCTCGCCGTCGCCGCCGTTCTCGTCAAAGAGGTTCGAAAAGCAAGTAGGGCGCCGCTGACACGGGCGGCTCGACCTCGCGCACTGGCGCAACAGGGTCGGGCCCGTAAGCCGACCGACGAACGGGGCACATCTGCCTCGTCGCGGCCCCCCTGAAACACCAGCGGAGCCAGCGATGGCCGAGGAACCGGTTGTGCGTGGCGAGGAGCCCGCGAACGAAGCGAACCCAACCAGCAGCCCGATCCGACGCTCCCCAATTCCCGCAGTCCCAGCCGATCTGCCGCTGTACTTGACGGCCGACGAGGCCGCGTCGCTGTTGCGAACGAGCCGAAGTGGGATCTACGCGATAGCGGCACGCGGCAGGCTCGCGGGCGCGACTCGCGTCGGGCGAAGGCTGCTGGTGAGCCGGGACGCGCTACTCCGATTTCTCAGTGAAGGACGTGCGCCGTCGCCGAGAGGAACTCGTCGATGAGCGTGAAAATCAGGCAGTACACAAAGCGGGGCAAGAAAGGCTGGGAGGTCGACATCGTGCTGAAGATGCCCAACGGCGAGGTGCACCGGGAGCGGGTGAAGTCCCCAGTCACGTCGAAGTCGGGCTCGAAATTCTGGGGTGAGCAGCGCGAGGCCGAACTGCTCAAG
>JANOHG010000123.1:0-1836 GCA_031406375.1 Archangiaceae bacterium
CAAGTCGGCGCCGCGTTCGACCAGATGGGTCGCGAACGAGTGCCGCAGCTTGTGCGGTGAGATGAGCTTGGTGATCCCAGCCGTGAACGCATGGCGCCGAACGAGCTTCCAGAAACCCATTCTCGAAAAACCCGAGCCGCGCAGAGTAATGAATAAGATCTGCGATTGGCGCCCTCGAAGCAGCCCGCTGCGCGACGTCGCCAGATATTGCTGCACCTGATCGATTGCCTTGCGGCCCAGCGGCACCACGCGCTCTTTTCGGCCCTTGCCGAACGCGATCAGAAAGCCATCGCGCAAGTTGAGATCGGCGATCTTCAGCGTAATCAGCTCTGAGACGCGCAGCCCGGTCGCGTAGAGCACCTCGAGCATGGCGCGGTCGCGTTGACCCGCGATTGACTTCTCGTCGGGCGCACCGAGCAACGCCTCGACCTCGGGCAGGGTGAGGTACATCGGCAACTTGCGCGGATGGCGAGGGGTATCGAGATCCTCGGTCGGATTCTTCGCCGCCAGTTGCTCGTCGAGCAGGAAGCGGTGGAACCCGCGCATCGCCGCCAAATGGCGCGCCCGGCTGCGCGGCCCCAGCCCCCTGCCCTTCAGCGTCGCGAGGTGCTCGAGCACGTCGTCGCGGGTCACCGACGTGACCTCGAGCTTCTGCGCGTGCGCATCCTCGAGCCACAGCCGAACGTCGTTCGCGTACGCCTCGATTGTGCGGGGTGACGCGTTGCGCTCGGCGCGAAGGAAACCGATCCACGCGTCGAGCAGCGAATCGAACGGCGTTGGCTCGATGATCCTCGGAGGTGGACGCTTCGTCACCCGACGATGATGCCCTTCCCCTGGCGCAACACATCAATTTGATCGCCGATCAGCGACACCACCGTAGACGGCTCGCTGTGCTGCACGCCCCCGTCAAGCACCAGATCGAGCCGCGCCCCCAGTTCGTCCTTGATCGCGCGGGCGTCGATCAACGGCTGGCCCTCGGCATCGAGCGCCGACGTCGTCACCACCGGCCGACCCAGGCGCGCGACAATCGCAAGCATCAGCGGCGCTTGCGGCACCCGAATTCCAACCTGGCGCTGCTTGCTCTGCATGATGTGCGGAACCAGCTTGGTCGCCTCGAGCACGAAGGTGAATGGCCCCGGAGTCAGCTGCTTCATCGTGCGGTAGGCGAACAAGCTCACGATCGCGTACTGCGAGACATCCGAGAGATCCGCGCAGAGAAACGACAGCGGCTTCTTCCGGTCGCGATCCTTCAGCGCATAGAGACGATCGATTCCCTTCTTCGACATCAGATCGCAGCCGATGCCGTAGTACGTGTCGGTTGGATAGGCGATCAGCCCTCCACTCTCGAGCACCTCGGCCGCGCGTTCGACGTGGCGGGGCTGCGGGTGAACCGGGTCGACTTCGATGATCGGAGCAAGGCTGGCCATTACAGCTTGCAACCCTTCGTCGTTCTCCAAGTCGGCACGAAAGCTTGAACGCTCACCTCGAAGGTGAAATCGAGCCCGACACACTTGTCACCCAGCAGAGAAAGCGACGCCACCCCGCCGTAGTCTGCGTGCAGGCGAACCCGCGCAAGCCCCGCCTTGTCAAAGAGCACCACCGACAACCGGGGACGACAGCGGTCCTTCGCGTCGGGCGGCGACGAGAGAACCGACACCACCGCCACCTGCTTTCCGCCGCTTGCCCACCAGAAATCACCGGTTCGCCAACCCTTTTCTGCGCTGCAATGGGTTGCGGCAGCGCGGGTCAGATCAAGCTTGAAGCCGTCAATCATCGGCGACGCGTCGCACACCTTCTGGTCCGTCGCGGCAGACGCGGCGACGGATTGCGCGACTT
>JANOHG010000134.1:0-2414 GCA_031406375.1 Archangiaceae bacterium
ACCCCCTCGGAGCCGTCTTCAACTCACTCGAAGCCCTGCGCAGGCGATGGAGCCCTCCACCCGATGCGCTCACTTTGCTGGCGATTCTGGGTGAGGAAGCCGATCGACTGAATCGCATTGTCGAAGATCTGCTCGATTTCGCCCGGCCGAACCCTCCGGCGCTGTACCTGACTGCGATGGGCCCGCTCCTCAAGAGCGCGGTCGAAGTGGCAACTGCGCGGGTCGCTGCGGGTCGGTTTCGGGTGATGGTCGACGTACCCGCCACCTTGCCGCGGGTTCCGGTCGATGAGCGGATGATTCGCCAGGCGTTGATCAACCTGCTCATCAATGCGGTGCAGGCGATGCCAGGCGGCGGCGAGATTCGCGTCACTGCGCGCGAAGAATCGCGTGACGGCAAGTCATTCGCGCGAATCGACGTGTCCGACGACGGCCCCGGGGTTGCGCCCGAGACTGCTGCCCGCTTGTTTCAGCCGTTCTTCACCACCAAGGCCGCTGGCACCGGGTTGGGACTGGCGGTGGTGAAGCGATTCGTCGATTCGCACGGCGGGCGGATCGCGGTGACCTCGGCTCCAGGTGAAGGCACCACGTTTACGCTCCATTTGCCGCTCATACCCGCTCGGGCGTCGCAGCCGCTGCCCCCCCTCTCAAAGCTGCAGTTCCCGCTCAACACCTGAGCCAGACCAGCCTTACTTGCGGTTGGGCATTGGTACCAATTTCACTTCGACCTCGAGTGTCCCCGCGTTGTCCTCGAGCTCGTCGTCAGGAAGCGTGACCCAGATGGCCCGCGCTCCTGAAATTCGAAGCGGCTCTCCAATCTCGAGGATTCGCTGCAGCTCGTTGATCGACTTCTTCACTGGCAACAGCGCGCTCGGCCCAGGCTCTATCTTCAGCAGCACTTTGCGCGCGACACCCTTCGGCTGCGACCGCGCGCTCGGCCGGCCATCTTTCAGCTTCAGCTCGTAGGACGCCCGCGGGTCGAGGCGATGAAGCGTGAAGCGATTGCGCACGTCGGGCGCGAACGAGTTGCTCTTCGCGTCGACCACCACGGTGGACGTCGATTGGTCCGCGGTGTCCTTCACCCGAAGCTTGATCGTGCCGCTGTTGTCGTTGGAAACCTCATCGGTGACGAACGCGTAGAGCGCCGTCGCGTTCTTCACCACCGTGCCGTTGGTGCCCGCTATCCCGAAGGCATTCTTCGACCCCACCGTGTGCGTGCCCTCGAGGAAATACACGCACTCGGTCATGAAGTGGTTGTCCAAGTGCCCTCCGAACGAGAGCTTCCCTTCCGTCCACACCCAGTATGTCTTCTTAGGATCAAGCCTGAGCCGCGCCGCCTTCGAAGGCGGAACCAGAAACGCGTGCTCTTGCGCGTTCACAGTGAAGCGGGCGACAGGGTAGGCGACCTCATTCGGATTTGGTTCCACTGGCGCGATCGACTCGACACTTGGCCCCGCGTCAATCGACTCGACGCTTGGCCCCGCCTCAATCGACTCTAGCTCTATTTCTATCTCAGGCGGCGGATCCGGCAGGCGTTCAAGCTCGAGCTTGGCGTGCACGGGGACGACCGCACCCCGCTGCGGATCCACGCTCTGGTGCCACGGCTGCATCCCCGGAGCCGATACCTCGAGCTGGTGGCTCTGGTCTGCCGACAAGCCGCCGAGCAGCACGGGAGTCGCCTGCATCGACGAGCGACCGTCGAGCTTCACCAAGGCGCCGGTCGGCGACGAAGTCAGAAGAACTGAAAAGGTCGACCACCGGGCCCAGGTCAGCATGCCCAGGCCAGTAAGCAGTGCGGCCACCAGCGGGATGCCGATGAACATCATCGGACGCAACCATCTGGGGTGGCTCTCACGGAAGTGAGCACCGGTCGGAGGCTCTTCCTCGACTTCTTCATTCTCCGGAGGCGGAGTCTTCTTCGGCCGCCGCGCGGGGATCCGGCCATGCCAGGTGTCCTCGATGCCGTCGCGCGGCGCAATCGCTGGCATCGCCCCTTTCCACTGCGAGACTTGCTCCAGAAATTCGCGTGGCAGCTGTATGGGTTTGCCTTCGGCGACGAGCTCTTCTTCGAAGAGGAGCCCCATGAACATCCCCAGCCCGCTCGGCGCGAAAGTGGGAGCGTTCTGATTCAAGTACGCAGACAGCGCCTGCTGAAAGTCTTCCGCGGTTTGGTAGCGGTCGGTCTTTTCCTGGGCCATCGCGGTCAGCAGGATTTTCTCGAGCTCGACGCTGATGTCAGGGTTCAGCTCGCGCGGCCGCGGAAATTCCCCGCGAGAAATCTTCCCGAGCACGTCGATCATCCTTCCTTGAAATGGCAGCTGCCCGCACAGCATCTCGTACATCACGATGCCTGCTGCGAAGATGTCGGTGCGTGCGTCGAGCTCTTTTCCCCTGGCTTGCTCAGGAGCGAAGTACGC
>JANOHG010000975.1:0-13183 GCA_031406375.1 Archangiaceae bacterium
GTCGATCCCCCACTCGTCGAACGTGCGGCGCGACGTTGTCTCGAGCCGCCAGTTCGCCTTCAGCGTTCGCCCGTCATAGACGCCGACGACGGTGTTGGTGTTTCCGACATCAATGGCAAGAAGCATGGGTGGATCGCCTTACCTCGGTGTTAACCCTTGCGCGATCGAACTTGCTCGACGTCGCCGGCGAGCACGCGCTCGATCTTTCCGTCTGGGGTTCGCAGCAGCAAAGCACCCGATTCATCGAGATCTTCGGCAACCCCGCGCAGCTCGCGCTGCTCTCCACGAACCAGCACGTCCTGGCCGAGCGTCGATGCCATTTCTTTCCACGCCTTTCGAACCGGAAGGAACCCTTCGTCGGCGTGAAGCTCGAGCCATTGCTCGAGACGCGTCCACAGCGCGGCGGCGAAGAGTGCGCGCGGAACGCTCTGGCCACGGCTGATCGCGACCGAAGTGGCGATCTCGGCGAGGTGAGGAGGAAAATCTTCGGGGCGCGCATTGAGGTTCACACCCACGCCGAGGATGACGAAGTGCACCCGTTCGGTGTCCGCGGACAGCTCGGTGAGAATCCCCGCCACCTTCTTCCCGTCGATCTGAACGTCGTTGGGCCATTTGATCGTGGCTTTGGCGCCCGCCTCGCGCAGCGTCTCGCACAGCGCGACCGCTGCGACCAACGTGAGCTCGGGCGCTCGCTGAGGAGGAAGCTCTGGCCTGAGAATCGCCGAGAAATAGAGGTTCCTTCCTGGAGGAGAAACCCAGGTGCGGCCGCGTCGGCCTTTGCCCGCGGTTTGCTCTTCAGTCACCACCACTTCGCCGTGAAACGCGCCTTCGTTCGCGAGCTCGTAGGCTCGCGCATTGGTTGAAGGCAGCGATTCTTCGTAGTGCAGCACGCGGCCCAGATCACGCGTCGCCAGCAGCGGCGCAAGCTCGAGCGCCGTCAACCGATCAGGAACTTCGACCAGCCGATACCCGCGCGCAGGAGCCGCTTCGATGCGGTAGCCGAGCTTTCGCAACGACTCGACGTGCTTCCAGACCGCGGTGCGCGAAAGGCCGAGCTTGTCGGAAAGCGCTGATCCCGAGATGAACTCGTCTCCGCCCTCGGTGAGGAAAGAGAGGATCAGCTCTTCGTTCGACAGCTCGATTTCTTCCTGCGGCTCCACAATGGCTGAAGGGTAGCCACGCTGACGCCTTCAAGCAATATTGCGCACCTGCTCCTACTGCTTGGGAGTTTGCGTCACGCCGTTCGACACCTGGTATTTCGTCAACTCGAGCGTCGACTGGGGCACGGACTTCCCATCGTTGAGCAACAGCGTCGACACCCGGACGAGGCCGACTTTGGGAGCGAAGGTCAGCTCGTTGACCAGCGCCTTGCCTTCTGCGACCCGGTTGGTGCTCTCGACGATCACGCACCCTTCGAAGTGGCCAGCGGGGGAATCACAGCCGACGTTCGCCGACACGATCTTGTAGCGTTCGACGGAAGACACCGAAACGACGTTGGACCATTCGGTGCCGATCTCGACCGGGTCGCGAAGCAGGTACCGCTTCTGATCTCGAACGCCGAAGGCGTCGGTGAAGAGCTGGTTGCCAGTCGAGTCTTCGAAGACTCCGTTCTCTTCCTTGACGATCTTGACCTCGATCTCGCTCTTCTCGCCCAACAGCTGAATCTGGTAGCGCCAGCTGTTACCCACCGCAAGCGGGTAGTAGTCCTTCGACGGCACTCCGACGATCTCGGGCCTGCGCTCGACGTTTGCGGACTTCACACAACCCAACAGCACCAGCAGCACCAGCCAGCCTCGCGTTCTCATTTTCGATTCCCTCGCTCTGTGGCTTTTGCGGTCAGCTCGTCCAGCGCCTGCTGCGCAGAAGCCCGAACGACCGGCTCATCGTGCCCCTGCGCCATCGTGAACAGGTAGGCCTGGGCTTCGTCGCCTCCGATGGATCCAAGCGCAAACACCACCTCGCGCTGGAACAGGTTGTCGCGGGCGTGCGACGCGTCGATCATCACCGGCACCGCCCGAGGATCCTTAAGTTCGACCAGTGAACCGATCGCCCCGCGCACCACGTCGAGGTTCTCGCTCTTGAGCTGCTCGAGCAACGCAGGAACTGCCGCTGGATTCCGGCGGTCGGCGAGCACCTTCATCGCGAATACGCGGGTGCGCGCGTCGGTCGACTCGAGTCCCTTCACCAGTTCGTCGTCTTTCTGATTCGTCGCCTTCACCAACGCTGCTGCTTCTGCCGCGATGTCATCAAGCACCCCTTCGACCGCGTGCACTGTTGCCTCCCGACGATCCTCAGGCCCATTGCCCTTTAAACCGACCTCGCGCTGCGCTGAAACCGAGTTGATCGATCCCAGGTCCTTACCCTTGATCTGAAACACCGCCGCGACCGCGACAAGTGCCGGCCCAGGCCCTCGAGGCGGGCTGAACTGCGACTCGAGGTTGAGGCGCCCCTTGAACAGCTGGGCATTGGCAGGAGCGCGGGCGCCCTCTTTGAGAACTGGAAGACCGTTGGCACTCAACGCCGCAGCGATTCGCCCGCTGAGCTCTCGTGGGAACCAGCCCAGCGCCGATTCCTTGAGGAAGTCTTGAGCGTCGATGTCGACTGTCTGAAACACCGGTTGCGTCTGCACTTTGCAGCTGGCGGTCGCGAGGCCCAGCAGCACGACGACGACCGCATACCGAAGGGGACTCAAGTTCCCGGCGGGGCCGAATCTGGCGGGGCCGAATCTGGTGGGGCCGAATCCGGTGGGGCCGAATCTGGCGGGGCCGCCGAGGGCGGTTCCGTCGAAGCGGCTTCAGCCGACAAGGTTTGTGTGGGCGGCGTCGGGGCGGACTCTGCTCCAGCAGATGCCGATTCGCCGGTTCCTGCGACCGGAACCCCAGGCGCGCTCGGCGAGCCTTCAGGGCGAGTGCCCTTGCTGCCCCGACGACCGCGCCGGCGACGACGGCGCCGCCGCCCTGCTTCGCCTTCCTGTGCCGGCTGCCCAGGAGTGCCTGTCGCACCCGCAACCGTGGCACTTCCTTCTTCGCTGTCGTCGTCGTCGCCGTCGTCATTCTCGGCGGAAGACGCAGCCACGTTGTCGGGGCTTTCGGCGACGGGGGCAGGCGCTGCCGAAGCACGCTCGAGGGGTTCGCGATCAGTCGGAGGACGATCTTCTAGTTTCTGCAGATGACGCTCTTCGCGGCGAGCGCGCGCGTCCTCGGCGTCCTGCTTCGCTTTGGCGAAGAACGCTTCGTCGATCTCGTACAGCTCGAGCGATTGAACGCTGACCCCGACATGCGCCTCGAAGAACTTCTCGGCCAGACCTTCGCCGCACCACAACATCACCAGCGCGCCCTGCAGCGCTTCGCTTTTGGCGTCGCCCCGCGGCTCGCCAGGGCTGCAGATGAGGCCCACGTTGGCTCCAAAATGGCCAAGGTCGCGACGAAGTTCCTGAACGTCGCGCCGTTCGACCGGGCGGTGGCCCTTGATCACCCGGACCGCAATTCGCAGCTCGAGGCTGCCGTCACGTCGCCGCGCGGTGAGCACCTGACCTTCCTTGCTGCGTTTGGCGACCTTCAGTTCGCGAAACCCATGGCCGTGAAGCATTCGGACCACCGACTTCTCGAAGGTGAAGACGTCGAAGTCGCCGAGCTTTGCCCGTAGTACGCGCGCCACCGACCGCTTCGCGTCGCGCACCGCATGCTTGGCAGCAGTTCCCAGCGTCTGATCTTCGGGCGACAGCGCCACGGGCTCAATCGGCGGGGTGCGATCTCTATCTTTATCGCGCTCACGACGGATCACCGCGCGGCCGTTCTCAAACGGAATGTTCGCCGCCAGACAGAACGCTTGCTGAAGTTCCTGTACCGGCGCCTCACCGCCCGCGTCGACCACCAGCGCAGCGGCCCCTTCTGCAGGCTTAAGGTAGTGGAACTGGGGACGACGACCGGCGTCGATTCGCTTTTGGTTGTCATCGACGAGCGCGAGCAACACCTGCTCAAGCGACAACTCGTCGCTGATAAGCTCTCGTTCTCGCGCCTTGGCGAGCAGGTCGGTCGGAGCCATCGACCGCCCTTCGGCTTCGGACAACACCTCGAAAATCACTTCTGCGATCGGCGGGTACTTCTTCTTGCGATCGTCGTCTCGATCCCGTCGCTTGTGGCTGCGGTCACGGTCGCGGTCGCCGCGGCCTGCACCCCGCGCAAACTCGGGCCGCGACTCGGGGTGACGTTCGTTGGGCCGATAGGCCGGCATCGCCTCTTCCGGATTGGGCTCGATCACGCCGGTCGCTGCGAGTGCCACCGCATCTTCCGCAAGCATCCAATCGGCAAGCGCAAAGGTGTCCTTTGCGGTGACGATGACTTTGCGATCGCGTGGCCGACGGGCCATTGCCCCCAACCGAGCCAGCATCGTCGTCTCGGGCGTCTTGCCCACGTGCGACAGTAGATTCTTCTCAACAGACCGTTGGGTTATTTCGATGTTCGTCAACGGCTTGCCTGCGTCCTCTAGGACGCGAAGTGCAGCCTCATAGAAAGTCATGTTTCCTCGCGGCTCGATTGCTCGCCCACGCCTCAGATTGGTTTGGATTTCTCAATAGAATCAGTGACTTATAAGTCGACCCCAAGAGAGACGCGGATGGTACGCAGCGCTAAGCTTCCTTGTCAACGCAAGCGACGGGGGTGGGCGTGATTCGGTTCCGGCTGGGCCAGCAGTGGAAACGGGAATTAGGTGCCGAAAACCCTTTAGACGCCTTTGGGCTCGAGCTCGACGGCGTCGAGTTGTTGGCTGGCGCCAGCGAAGAGCCGCTGGCTCAGCTGGTTCCCGCGCTGGTTGAGGCGGTGGTAGCGCTGCAGGCAGGCGAACGCACGGCCGAAGTGTCTTTGCACGAGGCGCACTTCGAGTTGTGTTTCACCCGGGTCTCACCTGCCGACGTCGAGCTGGCAGTGGTGAGCTTGGCGAGACCTGCGCGTCTGGTTCATCCGCCTTTGCAGTTAGAGCTCGCCGCGCTGATCGAGGCGAGCGAGCGGTGCGGGCGTCAGTGGATGAAGGACGTCACCGAAGCGGCGGCTGCGTTGTTGGGATCTGCGGCGACACGGACAATGTCGAAGCGGATGCGTACGCTCGAGCGCGGATTGATCGCCGCCGTTGCCGAGGTGGATCCCGCCGCCTGGCGGTGGGAACGGTTTGCGCACCATCAGGGTGAGGTCGCGATTGTGATGACCGACCCCGAGGGTCGAACGCTTGCCTTTCAGCGCAGATCGGCGGCGCCTCTGCCCTGCCTGCTGTGCCCAGGAGAAGTCTCGGTTCGCGGCACCGCTTTCCACCGGCTCGTGCCACCCTTTCTATCGCTGGTCGAGCTGAGCCGACGCGCGCTCGACGAAGGCGGCGCGTCGACGGGGTTGGGAAGTGGAATCGTCGTTTCGTCGCGTGCGATCTTCGAAGCGGGGCTCGAGTGGTGCGTGGCGATGGGCGCCAGAAATCCGGCGTTGATCTCGAACCCGCATGTCGAAGCGTTGACCGACCGTTGCACGCGAGGCTTGGCGGCGCTGCGCCCGCTTGTTCCGGGTAACACCGACGGTGCGCCAGACGTTCGCGCGGAAGGCTCGGATCGCCCGCTGCCGGTGATCGGCGCGTTGCGACGGCTGCGCTTCGAGCCCAAGTGGGAACGATCGACCGAGGTGGGCGACCATGGGCATCTGTTGCTCACACGCAGGGGTCCGGTGGTGTTCTCACCCCACGCCGCCTGGGCGTTCGATGGCAAAGGCAGAAGTCTGCACCGCAGAGTCGACACCCACGGAGTCGCCGTCGCCGACAACGGAACGGTGATCACCGCCAATTCCCAACGGGTCTTCGCATTTCCTCCGGGGAAGAACGAAGCGATCTGGTTTCGGGATCACGACGCAGTCACCTTGGGTCCAACACTCGCGCGGGCCGGGCAGGTGTGGATCACCTCGTTGGCCGGGCGCGGAGTGGTGGCCTACAGCGCGGTGACAGGCCGCGAGCTGTGGCGGCTGGATCCCCCCCGCACCCAGCGTGGATACTTTTCGGTGTTGGGCGATCGGGTGTTGCTCGCGACGGATGCGGGCTCGCTGTACGGCCTCGAGCTTTCCGATGGGCAGGCCCGTTTTCGCATTCGCGCAACACTTCCCTTCCATTTCCCGACGGTCAAGCATGGGCGCCGGGCCGTTGGAGTTCTGGCACGCTCGGGTCGGACGGTGGTCTTTCTCACTGAAGTCCGCCCGACGCGTTCAGAGGTCGCGGCTGGCGCGGTGGTGTGGACAATCGAGCTTCCGCTGGCGCGGCCGTGTGCTCCGGTGGTCGTCAGTGGCGTCACGTACGTCGCGGGCCAACGCGACGATCGCGCGGTGGTGGTCGCGATTGGTCGAAATGGGCAGCAGCGGTGGGAACGCACGGTTCCGCTGCTCGGGGCGCGGATGGCGGTGGTGGGTCACGGACACGGGGTGATCGCCTGTGACGCGCGGGGTGCGGCGGCGGGTGTGTCAGCAGACGGTCAGCTTGAGTGGGTCTTGGGCGCTTGCGGAGACGAGCTTGCGGATCTGCCGTTGCCGTTGTTGCGTCGCGGAGTGCTGGTGCTGGCAGGCGAGAACATTCGCGCGGTAGACCCACGCGGTGGCCGCGTTTTGGCTGAGCTCCAAGCGGGACGCGGACTGCTCGATGTCTGCGTTGACGGGCGGCTAAACGTGTACGCGCTCGACGACGCCGGAGCACTCAAAGCGTGGAAGCTCGGCACCACGCTCGCGGTGGTGTAGCCGTTAGCGGTTGGCTTTCTCACGCTTCGCAGGGTCGATCTCTTCTTCTGGGCGAATCGACTCTTGGGCGCCTTTCCATTCCTGACCCGGCCGCAGCTTCCATTCTGCGGGCACGTCGAGCTTCCAATTGTAGGCGACGTTGATCGCCCCACCCGAGGCAGCGCGCGAGCTGATGTTGAAGGCGATCTCGACCGCCTTGAGGGGCACCGGGTCCTTCTTCTTCGCGTCTTTGTCGGCCGGGAATTCGGCGGGCATCAGATCGACGTCGTAGTGGCCGAGCATGATCGCAGGAGGGAAGAACTTCACGTACCGCTCGGGCCAATCGATGCGGCTCGCCGGATCGCCCGCGGCGCTCATTTCGCCCAGCAGCTTTCCCTTCTCGTCGAAGAGCTTCCAACCGATCGAGAACGATGCGTTGGCGGTCACCTTGCGCGTGCCCCGATCGTCGATTCTCAGTTCGCGCGGGATCCCCCACAGTACCAGTTGGTACCGGACTTTCTCCTCATTTCCTAAGGTCACCCGATTGTACGAGACGATGTCCATTCGAATGCCGTTATGGGTGAAGGTGCTCATCGGCGAATAGGTGCCGCTTTTGAACATGTCGAAGACCTTGCGCACGTACTCGTAGGTGGCCTTCTTTTCGTCGATGCGGTCGTCCTTCTTGCCCTTCGACGCGCGCTCGCCCAGTTCAGTCAGATAGTCGTCGAACGCTTTGTTCCCGCCGTACTTGTTCTGGTGCTCGTTCACTTCCTTGAAGTACCAGCGCAAGAACGTGGTGACTTCGTCCTTGTAGGCCTTCTCATCGGGGTTGATGCGGATCCAGCCCACGCGATCGAGGAAGTCGGCGCGGATGCGTTCGACGTTCTGATCGCGGGCAGCCTCCGTCGTCTTGGTGTCGTACTTTTTGTAGGCGAAAATGATGGCGGCAATGACACAACCGATCGCGACGAGGACGCCGAAGTAACGCTTCATTGGGTTTCTAAAGCTCCCTTTTTGCGGAAGTGTGGATTGATATGAGAATTCACTGCCTTGATCCAGCATGCGGATACAGCGCGGTTGCCGGTTGCCCTTCCTCTCGAGGGCGGTGGGCTGCTGGTCGATACCGAAATTGCCTGGGAATCTTACGGCCATCGGGATCCAAGCAACGCGATTGTGTTGCTTCACGACCTGTGCAGCTCGCACCACGCGCTCGACGAAGGCTTCGGTGGAGGTTGGGGCAAGAAGCTCATCGGCCCAAGCCAGGCGATTTCTCCGCATTTGGGGTGGGTCGTGTCGCTGAACTTGCTTGGCAGCCCGTTTGGCTCGACGTCCGCGTCGATGATGCCGCTCACGGCCGACCATCGACCCGCGCTCAAGCTTTCGATTGAGGATCTCGCGCGCGGGGCAACCAGCGCGATGCGCACCTTGGGAATTTCAAAGGCGCGCGCGATGGTGGGAATCGGGCTGGGCGGGATGGTGGCGCTCAAAGCTGCGGCGCTGTTTCCAGAGATCACCTCTGCGGTGATCACCTTCGGATCTGCGCTCTCGCTTCCGTTGGGTCTGCGCGAAGGCCTCGGGTTGGCGTCGCAGTTGGTGAAAGCCGGTGGGTACCGGAAGGCGCGCAGCGATCTGCTCTCGTGGACGCACCGCCGAGAGCATCTGCTGCATTGGCACAACGGGATAGAGGGGATGGAACGTTGGCTCACCACCGAGGCAGATGACTTCTGCGGCCGGTTCGACGGTCGATCGTGGGCTTGCCTCGCGACCGCCTACGCCGGGGCGGATCTGAAGGATCAGCTGGCCACAGTGCGCTGCAAAGCGCTGGTGGTGGCAGGCAGTCATGACGACCTCGCGCCGCCCGCGCGCGTGCGCGACACCTACCACGCACTGGAAGCCGCCGGAGCGCAGGCGCGGTTCTTCGAGCTCTCAGAAGAACGGGGGCATGCGTTCCTGCTCGCCGACGTCGATCGGATGAAGGGGCCCTTGGAAGAATTTTTCAGCTCGATCTGACCTTATGGCCCCGTGCTTGCCAGTTCGCGAAGTCGTTGACGTATATCAATCGGATCAGGCTCAAAAGCGAGGATGAGAACATGAAAAAGCCGGGCGCTAGCCAAGGCGAGTCGGCGTCGGAACTCATCTCGCAAAGAATCGCTGAGCTCGGGGACTGGCGCGGGAAAACCTTGAGCAGAATGCGCAAGCTCATCAACGAAGCAGACCCGGACGTCCTCGAGGAGTGGAAGTGGATGGGGACTCCGGTTTGGTCACACGACGGCATCATCTGCACCGGTGAGTCCTACCAGAGTGTCGTGAAGCTCACGTTCGCCAAGGGCGCGTCTTTGAACGATCCGACCGGCCTCTTCAACTCGAGTCTGGATGGCAACGTACGCCGGGCGATCGACATCCACGAGGGAGAAGTAGTCGATAGGTCTGCCTTCAAGACGCTGGTTCGCCAAGCGATCGCCCTCAACAGTCTTGGCAAGGCGAAACCGTCGAAGAAAGCGAAGTCGTAGGCGGTTCGATTTCGCGGCCGCTGCTACTTTTCTGAGGCACCCTCGCGGGCTTGAGGCAAGGCGTTGGCGCCTCGACAGACTCGCACGCTGCGAATCCGACGCGGCGACGCGTCGACAATCTCGAGCACGAAGCCATTCTTGGTGACGAGTTTTTCTCCGGTGGCTGGTATCCGCCCGCTGATCGAAAGACACAACCCGGCGACCGTCGTCCACTCGCCCTCAGGCAGGTTGAGCTTCAGCACCCGATTGGCTTCTCGGATGCTGACGGTGCCATTGATCAGCGCCATGCCGTCTGGGCTCGGGTGAATGGTGACGGGCACAGTCTTCGCGCGCTCGCTGAAGATTTCGCCCACCAACTCTTCGAGCAAATCCTCGATTGTGACGATTCCCGCCATCCCGCCCCGCTCGTCTACGACGATCGCGAACGGCAACCGGCGTTCGCGCATCTGCTGCAATAAGTCGATCGCTCGCATCGCCTTGGGTACGAAGAATGCGGGGCGCAGGAGATCCTCGATGATCAGCAGATGCCGTTCCCAGCCGAGCGCCAGCACCTCTTTCATGCTCAGGTACCCAACGACGTTGTCGAGTTCTCCATCGTAGACCGGCAGCCGCGCATGTCCCTCCTCGAGAAGCACCTGACGCAGTTGATCGGGAGTCGCCTTTCGGTCAACCGCGATCACCCGGCTGCGTGGAACCATCGCGTCGACCGCGGTGAGATTTGCGAATTCGAGTGCGCGCGACGCGATCTCGCCCGCTTGTGGATCCAGGTCGCCTGACTTCGCGGCCTCATCGACAAGCTGCTGCAGTTCATCGGGCGACAACCGCGCTTCCATGAAGTTCGTCGAATCCTTGAACGGGCGCAGCACCAGGTTCGAGCTCGCGGTAAGAACCCAGACGAGCGGGCGCGCCACGAACGACAACCACAGCAGCGGTGTGGCGATCAGCAACGCGTACCGTTCGGCAGACCGAAGCGCGAGCGACTTGGGGATCAGCTCGCCAAGCACCACCGAGAGGTAGGTGATCAACGAGACGACCATCACGAGAGACACCGTCCCGGCGTAAGGCCCCACACCCGGAAGGCGTGCGAGCCACGGTTCGAGGTCCTGCGCGAACATCGAGCCGCCGAACGCGCCAGCGGTCGCACCGATGATGGTGATCCCGACCTGCACGGTTGCCAAGAAGCTCTCAGGCTTGTCTCTGAGCCGTTTCACGGCCGCGGCCGATCGGCTGCCCGAAGCGACCAGCTCGTTCAGCCGGGTCTTGCGCAACGACACGACGGCGATTTCGGCGCCAGCAAGCACGCCGTTGAAGAGCACCAAGACGAGGATGACGAAGATCTCGATGGCAAGGGGCGCATCCACGACCCAGCGGAATACCGCCCCGCAGCCGTCGGTCAAGAACCAAAGAGCGAGTGAACCTCAACCAACGCATGGCTCAGTCGAAGTGGCATGCCTTGGATGATCGCTGTCAACGAAGAGTGTCCCCTCTGCACAATGTCGAAGAGCTGAAGGTGATTCCAATGGTTGGAGTAGCCGTTTTGTCTACGGTGTGTGCCGGATAGCGTCTTGACGAAACCCAACGGCGGTAGGAAGTAGCGCCTCGCAGTCTCAACACCACCCAAAAGGAATCGACTCATGCGCTTGCGCTCACTGGCATGTCTGGTCGTCATCGCTTCGGCCGGCACGGCCTTCGCTGACGAGGGCATGTGGACCTTCAACAACTTCCCGTCGGACAAAGTGAAGGCGAAATACGGCTGGTCGCCGACGCAACAGTGGCTTGATCACGTTCGACTGTCATCGGTGCGAATCGCGGGCGGGTGCTCTGCCAGTTTCGTGTCTGCCGAAGGCCTGGTGATGACGAATCACCACTGTGCGCATCCGTGCATCGAGCAGCTGTCGACGCAGAAGAAGGACTACGTCAAAGCGGGGTTCTTTGCCAAGGAACTGAAGGACGAAGCGAAGTGCCCCGAGATCGAGATCAACCAGCTGGTCGAAATCTCAGACGTCACCAAGCTGGTGCAAGACGCCACCAAGGCGGTCGAAGAATCGAAGTTCAACGACGTTCAGCGCGCGAAGATCGCCGAGCTCGAGAAGGCCTGCGCGACCGGCGACGACGTTCGGTGCGAAGTGATTTCTCTGTACCGCGGTGGGCACTTCGACCTCTACAAGTACCGAAGGTTTCAGGACGTTCGGCTGGCCTTCGCTCCTGAGTTCGATATCGCGTTCTTTGGCGGCGATCCGGACAACTTCATGTTCCCCCGGTACGCGCTCGACTTCGCGTTCCTTCGCATCTACGGCGTCGACGGAAAACCGGCGAAGACCGAGCACTACCTGAGCTGGTCGAAGGAGAACGCGAAGGACGGAGACTTGACGTTCGTTGCCGGTAACCCCGGCGGCACCAGCCGGCTGCTCACTGTCAGCCAGCTCGAATCTGCCCGCGATTCAGCGTTGCCAACGTTGATTGCCCGGCTGGCCGAGGCGCGCGGCCTGCTGACCGAGTACGCCAATCGAGGCGCCGAACAGAAGCGCCACAGCAGCGAGATGCTGTTCGGCATCGAGAACGCGCTCAAGGCGAACCGCGGGCGCCACGCTGCGTTGGCAGATCGAAAGTTTTTTGCTTCGAAAGTCGCCGCGGAAGCTGCGTTCAAGACCAAGGTGAACGCCGATGCGAACCTGAAAAAGAGCTCGGCAGGAGTCTGGGATGCGATCGGCGTCACCGTCGACAAGTCGCGCATCTACAAGAAGACCTACAGCGCGTTGGAACACGGCGTGAGGTCCGAGCTGTACTACGCCGCCCGCACCTTGGTCCGTGCCGCCGATGAGCTTTCAAAGCCCAACGGAGATCGTCTCAAAGAATTCGCGGAGTCCCGGCTTCCCCAGTTGAAGCAAATGTTGTTTAGCAAGGCGCCGATCCACGACGAGTTCGAGGTGGCGATGCTCACCTTCTCGCTCACGAAGATGCGCGAGGATCTCGGCGCCGATCACCCGGTGGTGAAACAGGTGTTCGGCATGCGCAGCCCCGAAGAGATCGCAAAGGAAGCGGTCAAGGGAACGAAGCTCAAGGATCTCAAGCTGCGCACAGATCTGTTCGCCGACGGCAAGGGTAAGGACAAGATCGATTCCTCGAAGGATCCGATGATTCTGCTCGCGAAGGCGATCGATCCCGCTGCACGTGTGGAACGAAAGCGCTGGGAAGACGAGATCGACGGCCCAATGAAGAAACAGGGCGAGCAGCTGGCGAAGGCGTACTTTGCGGTCTACGGAAAAAGCACCTACCCAGACGCGACCTTCACGCCACGCGTCTCGTACGGAATCGTGAAGGGCTGGAGCGAAGGCGAGGTCGAACTAAAGCCGGTGACCAATCTGGCGGGGGCGTTTGATCGCGCCACTGGTCGCGCTCCGTTTGCGCTGCCGAAATCTTGGCTCGACACAAAGGGGAAGCTCGCATTGGAGACTCCCTTCAACGTGGTGACCACCAACGACATCATTGGAGGCAACTCTGGGTCGCCGATGGTGAACAAGGAAGGCGAAGTGGTCGGCCTGGTGTTCGACGGCAACATCCATTCACTGGGTGGCGACTACGGCTTTGACGAAGCGGTGAACCGCACCGTGTCAGTGCACAGCGCAGCGATGCTTGAGACGCTCGACAAGGTCTACAACGCCAAGCGACTCGTTTTGGAGCTCAAGCCGGCCGCCAGCACCCCGAAAGCCGGCTCGCCGTAAATTCAGTCGAAGGTGATGCGGCTCACGCCCGCGGTGGCCCTTTAGGCTCATCACGGGCGAGAGCTATTCCCACTCGATCGTCGCGGGCGGCTTCGATGAGATGTCGTAGACGACGCGGTTGATGCCGCGCACCTCGTTGATGATCCGACTGCTGATTTTACCCAGCACGTCGTACGGCAAACGCGCCCAGTCGGCCGTCATTCCATCCACGCTCGTCACTGCT
>JANOHG010000147.1:0-2756 GCA_031406375.1 Archangiaceae bacterium
CCCGTTGCTGACCGGCCCCGCGACCCCCCACCCCTACCCGCTCCGGCTCACGAGCCCCCACCCGTAGCCGAGTCGGCACCTGAGCCGCCACCCGTGGCTGAGCCGCCGCCTGAGCCGCCACCCGTGGCTGATCCGCCACCTGAGCCGCCACCCGTGGCTGAGCCGCCGCCTGAGCCGCCACCCGTGGCTGAGCCGCCGCCTTCGCCGCCACCCGTGGCTGAGCCGCCGCCGCCTGAGCCGCCACCCGTGGCTGAGCCGCCTCCGCCGCCGCCGCCGCCGACGCCGCCATCGGGCTGGGGTGCGCCGAGCGTGAGCGTCACCTGATGCAGCACTCCGTCTTCGTCGAGGTCAAAGGACGTGTTGGAGATCGCCTCCTCCACCGCAGTGCTCGGCTCACAGGTCGACGACTTGAATCCTCGAACGTAAGGAATAACCCGGCCTCGCGTCCTATCTGACTGGGCCACGCCAACGACGACACTGCTCCCATCGGCAGGCCGCCTGACGCCTTTCATCGAGTCGACGATGTTGTCGGCGCCGACTTTGCGAACGCCAGCAATCACGCAATTCGACTGGGACGATGAATCGAAAACGATGGTGATTCTGAGGCCCGCGCCAACGGTTCCGCCCGAGCACCCGCACGCAAGAACTCCTGCGACGCTGCAAACCAGAAACTCACGCATTCGAGTGTTGATTGTGGCTGGTTTGCCTGGTTCAGGCCAGACCCGCCTCCGCGAGCGCGTTCAATCGCTGTGCTCGGGCAGCAAAAGCCGACAGGCGGTAAAGCACTGTTCGGCGAGAGACCCCGAGTGTTGCCGCGACCTTCGACTGCTCCATGCCTCGCAGGTGGTAAAGCAGAGCGGGGGTCTTTTCGTCTTCTGGCGTCTCGAACAGCACTCGGTTTGCAAAATTCTTCGATACCACCGATTCCTCAAAGTCGTCGTCACGCTGCTCTGGAACCACCGCAACCGGCTCAGCCTGACGTCGTCCGTCGCGCAGAAAGTTCAGGCAGTGGTTGGTGGTGATTCGGTAAATCCATAGCAGCGCGGCATCTTCCTTCGGGGCAGACTCGATGTGATTGAGCACCTTTAGGAAGACTTCCTGCGTCGCATCTTCGGCAGCGGCCGGGTTCTTCAGCAAACGGTGGCATCGCGCGTAAATGGTCGGACCGAATTGGGCGTAAAGTGCTGCGACTTTCCCCATCGTTGCGGTCGTCATCTAGCGGCTTACCCCTTGAAGGCCAATTGGATACAGCTGCCTACATTGTCGCCAAAGGGGAATAGCAGTTGCCTTATTTCTTTTGGACCGCCTTCCAGCCCAGAGAAAGGGCGACCAAGTGGGCGTTGGCGGTGTACTTGGCGGGGAAAGCATCTCCCGTTGAAGCGCGCGGCAGGAACGCGATGAACTGGTAGGCGACGTCTGCGCGGAAAGGTCCAAAGCTGTGGCCAACGCCAACCGAGAAGCCGACCCGCATCGAATCAGGAAGAGATGGCGAGAGCGTGTCAGACGGTGATGCGGCGAGATCCAGCAGCGCTCCCAATCGCACCGTGGTGAGTCCAAAGTCACGTTCGGCGCCCAGTCGGAACGTCGGCGCATCTGCCCAGTGCCGCGGCTGGTTGACATCGGGCGTCATCGGGTCCTCGAAGTCGACCGAGAATGTCTTGAACGACGACCAGAAGGTGTATTCGATGTCGCTCGACAACCGGAACCAGGGCAGGGTGACCACACCGCCAACTGCGACCTTCGCAGGCAGCACGAGGGTGGTGCGAATCGCCTGGTCGGGCAACGTGCTCTGAAAGGCTGCTGGCACGTCCTCAAAATGCACCCGGCCGCTCATCGTGACGGTCGCGGGGATGCGGCCCATCACTCCGATGCGCAGGTCTTTGATGGGTGCGAACTGAATTCCTGCCGAAGCGCCGATGCCAATTCCAGAGCCACCCAGCAGCGCTTTGCCTTCGCCGTCGACAAAGTCGACCCTCTTGTCGAGCGACACCGAGGCGCGGTACGCGGTCACTGCGGCGCCGATCATGAAGTGCTCATTCAATTGAAACGCGCCACCCAGGTGACCGGCGAGGACCTGAAGGTTCATCTCGACCAGATCCGATCGCCCTCGCCAGGTCTCGGGCCACTTCAGGCCGCCGCCGAAGGGAGCGTTGAATCCTGCGCCCAGCGAGAATCTGCCGAAGCCAAAAGCGCCATAGACGTGGGGAGGAACTTTAAGCCCGGGCTGTGCCGATGCGCTGTCGGTGCCGTTCGGATCTGTCGCGGTGGCGCTGGGGACGATGGCGGTGGCTCCCGCGCTGACGGCGGCGCCATCGAGCGCGCCCAGGCCGGCGGGGTTGAAGTGAATCGCCGACGCAGCCGAGGCTGCGACCGCAGTGCTGCCGCGGCCTGAGGCCGAGGCATCTTGTTCTGCAATGCCGAAGCCTCCCGCAAGGGCGCTGCTCGACAGAAGCAGGGTGGCCAGCACGGTTCGGCTGGTCGCTGGCAGGCCCGCTTCAAGGCCGTTCGTCACGCCCAAACGCATCAGGTGCCCTCGAAGAAGGCGGCCATGTCATCCTGGCCTGGGTAGCATGCAGGTTCAGCGGGATTCTCGAGAAACACGTGGGTACCGAGGAACGAGCGGAATTGGGTCCCTTCGTCGATGCCGCTCGCTTTGATCAACCGCAGCGTCGAACTGTTCGGCACCACCGAGTCGCCGGTCGCCATATGCAGTCGAAGGCGCTTGGCCTTGGCGGTGAGCTCAAGCTTCGATATTG
>JANOHG010000194.1:0-10281 GCA_031406375.1 Archangiaceae bacterium
GCCGTGCCGGCAACGCCCGTCATCTTCCAGAGGACGCTCCCGGGCAGGCCGTCCAACCCTTCGAGGCTGCCGTCGCGATTCAGCCGCGTGTAGTAGACGTGGCCTGTTCCGGCGAACGGAACCGCCGTGCCGGCCCCGCGATGGCGGATCGCTCCGCTCTCGATGACGGAGGAATAGCGTCGGGTCGCTCGATGTGCTTCCGCTCGACGGAAAGTTGCACATCCGAGAAGCGGGAGAACGCCGCGAGTACGCAAACTCAACAACCACGCAGCAAAGGACGACGAAGCAGACTGAAGCGCAGCCAATCCAGATGATCGATTCGCAGTCCATGGGGGGACACTGAAATGAAACAGGCATTGATGATGGTGGTGGTGGCAGCAGTACTTTCACTTGGTCTTGGCAACGCGGAAGCGGCTTCACGCAAACCCGCCAAGCAGGTGTCGGGCGTAATCAACCTCAACCAGGCTTCCGCCGCGCAGCTCGATCTGCTGCCCGGCGTGGGTGCGAAAGCAGCCGCTCGAATCATCGAGCACCGCAAGAAGGCGCCCTTCACCCGGCCCGAAGAGCTGGTTCAAGTGAAGGGATTCGGGAAGAAAAAGTACGACAAGCTCAAGCCGCACCTGGCGGTGGCAGGAACTACAACGCTCAGGCAGCTGCCAGCGGGAGAAGGGCCGGCCGAGCAGGGGAGGGCGAGCCCGCCGGGCAAGCGCTAAGTTGATGGCGGCGAACCTCCGGCCCGGAGCCGGAGGTTTCGCAGCAGCACGCCTTTGGCGGATACGCTGTCGAGCATCGATGGCCCTCGCGATAACTCACCCGTGTAAAGCGCTCGAATGAAGCACGCCTCAGAGTTCGAGCTGATCAACGCTTTTCTCGCTGAGCTGCCGCACCCGCCTACTCCGAAGGGACCGGGGGACGATGCCGCCGTGCTGCCAGCTTCGCGCGCCAACCTCTGCGTCACAACCGACACGGTCGTTGAGAACGTTCACTTCTCGCGCCCGTTCTTTTCGCTGGCCGACATCGGCCACAAAGCGCTGGCAGTGAACCTCTCTGACCTCGCCGCGATGGGGGCTCGCCCGACCTGGTGGCTGTGTTCACTGGGTCTTCCCAAGCGCTTCACGCGCGCCCAGGTGCGCTCGCTTGCGGGTGGAATGGAGCCCCTTGCAAAGCGGTACCGGCTGGCGCTTGTTGGGGGAAACATCACCGCGTCTCCAGTTCTGTCTCTCACACTGACCCTGGCAGGAGAAGCCCGTCATCCCATGCTGCGCTCGGGGGCGCGCGCTGGAGACCTGCTCTTCGTTTCGGGGACTCTGGGCGCTGCGGCGGCAGGGTTGTCGCTGCGGATTCCCGCTTTGGTCGCTGCCCAGAAGCGCCCCCAACCACAGGTGGCGCTCGGCCTCGCGGTCGCGCGGTTTGCCTCGGCTGCAATCGATGTCTCCGATGGTCTGCTCGCAGACTTGGGGCACCTCTGCGAAGCATCTTCCGTCGGAGCCGACCTGCACACTTCCACAATCCCGATTCATTCTGCCTTGCGCCACTCACCCCACGCGGTCGAGTGGGCGCTGCGTGGAGGTGAGGACTACCAACTGCTCGTCACCGTGCCCCCGCGTCACGCAGGTCGACTCAAATCGCCCTTCACCTGCCTTGGTCAAATGGTCCGCAATCGCCGCCTCACCCTCGATGGAAAGCCGATTCGCACCAGCGGTTTCGATCATTTCAAGTCGCCAGCTGTTAACCGTGGCCGATAGGCCATTACCCGACGTGCGAACCTGCGAGCATCATCCAGGAAGCGAGCCGCCTTCGACCACGTCCCGCACCAGTAAGGTCATCGGTACTCTGGGTCACCCGCCCGCCGGTTGCTGCGAGGGTCACCCAGTTTGAGCAGCCTCGAAGATGAAGCGCGCCAGCAGTCGCATGAAGACATCCTTCACCCGATTGGCCGTTAACGAGACTTCTTCGTGCGACAGCGGCTGCGTGCCGATGCCGGCCGCAAGGTTGGTGATGCAGCTGACGCCAGCGACCTTCACTCCCATGTGCGAGGCGACGATGACCTCGGGCACGGTCGACATTCCGACCGCGTCGGCGCCCAACGTCCGCAGCATCCGAATCTCGGAGGGGGTTTCGTACGATGGCCCCGACAGCTGCGCATAGACACCGCGCTTGAGCAAGATGCCTTCGACTCTTGCGCACTGCTCGAGCAGCGCGGTCAGTGCCGGCGCGTATGCATGGCTCATATCGGGGAAGCGTGGGCCCAGCGCCTCATCGTTGGGGCCCACCAGCGGGTTCCAACCCGAGAGGTTGAGGTGATCGCTGATCGCCATCAAGTCCCCCACCTTGAAGTCGGGGTTGATGCCTCCCGCAGCGTTCGTCACCACCAGCGCCTTTGGCTTGAAGCTGCACAATACCCGGGCGGGAAAGGCGACCTGCCAAGACGAATACCCTTCGTAGAAGTGCACCCGGCCCTGCATCGCCATCACACTCACCCCGTCGCGTCTGCCCAGCACCAGGCGCCCAGCGTGTCCGGGTACCGATGAGCGCGGAAAATGCGGCAGGTCGGCATAGGGAATAACCACCGATTCGGTGAGCGTGTCTGCGAAGCCACCGAGCCCACTGCCAAGAATCAGCGCAACGCTCGGTTGAAATTCCGGCGCGCGCGCTTTCACCACCGCGGCGCAGTCGTGCACCAGCGTGGAAAGGCGTCCTTCCGAAACGGGATTCGTCATGGACGAAAAAGGATACACACCTTCGCCCGCGCGAATGAGTTTTTGCCCGTCAACGGGCACGAATGCCGGGAACTGGCGCGGTGTTGCAACACCACCGCTACGACCCGAAACGTCAAAAGTGCGCTGACCGAAACGTCAAAGTGCGCTGATGATCGCTTGCGTGAACTCGGCGGTGTTCGCTTTTCCGCCGAGGTCGCCGGTGCGCACCTTGCCGTCCGCGTACACTTTGAAAACCGCCTTCTCAATCTGACGTGCCAACCCAGACAGCTGCAACCAATCGAGCATCATCACCGCCGACATCAACATCGCGGTAGGATTCGCGATTCCCTTTCCGGCAATGTCCGGCGCCGTGCCGTGCACCGCTTCGAACACTGCGGTCGAAACGCCGATGTTCGCGCCCGGAACCAGGCCGAGCCCACCCACCAACCCCGCGCAGAGGTCGCTGACGATGTCGCCATAGAGGTTCTCCATCACCATCACGTCGTACCGCGCCGGGTCCTTCACCAGTTGCATGCAAAGCGCGTCAACGATGACTTCCTCGGCTTCAATGCTCGGAAAATCGCGCGCGGCGCGCCGAAAGCAGTCGAGAAACAACCCGTCAGACAGCTTCATGATGTTGGCTTTGTGCACTGCGGTGACGCGCTTTCGCTTCATCTGCACCGCGTGCTCGAAGGCGAACCGACAGATGCGGCTGCTTGCCTTTTCAGTGATGATTTTCAAGCTCTCGACGACGCCCGGAACCACCACGTGCTCGATGCCCGAGTAGAGGTCTTCGGTATTCTCGCGCACGACGATCAGGTCGACGTTCTCGTATCGGGTCTTCACGTTCGGCACCGACTTGATTGGCCGCAAGCTCGCGAAGAGATCCAAGCGCTTGCGAATGCCGACGTTCGCCGAGACCAGGCCGCCGCCGATGCCCGTCGCGGTGGGTCCCTTCAGCCCGACGTGGTTTCGCATCACCGACTCGATGGTGACATCTGGAAGGTTGGTGCCATGCCGGCTGACTGTTTCAGCACCGGCATCCTGGTACTCGAATTCCAGCGGAGCCTTCACCGCCTCGAGCACCTTGCGGGTCGCGGTGATGACTTCGGGTCCAATGCCGTCTCCGTTGATCAACGTTACCTTGCGAATCGCATCAGTCATGAACGCTGCCATACCACGCGGAGGCAGGTACCATTGCGCCGCTATGGATGCCGCCCTCGAGATCCTGCTCGAGAAAATCGAAGACGGAGAAGCGCTCACCGACACCGAGCTCGAGCAGCTCACCTCGTTCGCGCGCAGAGACGGAAGTCGCATGCTGCGAACCGCCGTCGCGCAGGCCCTGCTTAACCGGGACGCAGTGCCGGAGGCGATGGCGGTGCTCGACGCTCTGGCGCGCGATTTTCCTCACGACGTACAGGTTGCGCTGGCACGTGCTCGTGCGTTCGTTTCTCAAGAGCGGTACGCCGAGGCTGAGGCGCCGCTGCAACACGCGCTGCGTTTGAACCCTGGCGACCCCGAAGCGATGAAGGCCCTGGCCGTGCTCTCAATGCGAAGAGGTGAAATCAAGCGCGCGCGGATGTTGATTCACCAGGTGCTCCAGAGAGATCCGTTCGACGCGGAAGCGCAACAGCTGTCAGCCGAGCTCGACGCCCCTGAGGAGTTCGGGGGCCAGAGCGTCCCGTTGCTCAACGACTTCATCCAGAAGTTGTTGCGGCTGCTGTCTGCCCAATCAACGCCTCACCTGCTGCAGAAAGACCAGCTGCTGGTGCGATTGGGAAAAGGAGGAGTTGCCCGCCTCGACCTCAAGTCCATTTACCGGGGCTTCCTCGATGGCGCGAGTACCCTCGAGGTGGCGGTCGAGGTGCTCGCTCGTGAGCTCGCTGAACGGACTCTCGGAATTCCCGCGGGGCGGCTGCCTTTGCTGGCCAGTGTGATGCCGGTGCTGCGCGACTCGACGTTTCTCGAGCGCGCGGTCGGCGCGGCACACCGCGAAGGTCCGGCTGGGCTGTTGGTCTTCTACACCCTCAAAGACCCAGAGCTCGTCCGTTACATCCCTGAAGGCGTGCTTCGCAGTCACCGCCTTTCGCTCGGGGAACTAGACGTTGCCGCGTGGAAGAACCTCAGCCTCGAAGTCCCACAACTGCGTGCCATCGAGCTCGAGGCCGGCGCGCTGCGGCTATCGGTTGAGCCCACCGGGCTGTGGGCAATCGCGGTGGGCGATGGTTACGATGGGTCGCGGCTGCTCTCACGCCCTCAGCAGGAGCTGCTTGAAGAACGCCTCGGCACCGAACCCTTGCGCGTGTACCTCGGACTTCGCGAATTGACGCTGTTGTGCCGCAGTGACGACCCTCGAAACGTCGAAAAGCTTCAAGGGCTGGAAGGCGCTGCCGATGGCGTCGCCGGAGCGTTTTCACTTCATGCCAGGCGATTGACCAGACTCGACGATTGGGAAAAGTGAAGCGGAGCCCGCCGCGCACCGGCCAGGCTCCACTTCGGGCGACATTGACTGCATGAAAAGGATGCGCCGCGCCTACATTGTCGTGCTTGTACCTACTCTTGTTGCGTCGGCCGGCTCTCAATGTGGAAGCAGACGAATTCACGGTTCATTTGCTCGAGGAGTACGCTCAGGCAAATGGCCAAGCTCCTCGTTGCCGTGATTGCGTTCTGCACGCTCGCCTACCTGGGGTACGCCGCAATGTACAAGACGAAGCTTGCTACCGCCGAAGACCAGCTCGCCCATGCACCCAAGCGCCAGTTGGACAACGTTCGCGAGAAGGCAAAGGCGATGGAAGCGCAGGACGAGCAACGCTTGAAGGACATGGAAAGGAAGTCAGGGGAATGACTCCCTCTCTTCTACCGAAATACGCAGTTGCTTAAGGTACCGAGCAAGCAGCCGAGGTGTAATACCCCTTCGATTCGACGCCCACCTGGCCTCCGGCACTCGATTTAACGGCGGCGCTGAAGTCGCAGCTGTTGGAATAGGTCTGCACGGGCTCGCTGCGAATGGCTCCACAGACTGGGGCGAAGATTTCGATGCAACCCAAGTGCTGGTTGCAGGGCCCGTTGGTGACCGCGGTCTGCGCGTTGGCCGGGAAAAAGGTGAACCAGTCGGCGGCATCAGCGGCCGATGCCACGTTCTTCGCGTAGACGTAGGTAGTGTCGGTTGAGACATCCCACTTCAGAGTCAAGCTCGCGCACTGAACGGGGCGAACCACGCAGGTTCCGGGAAGGTCGCAGGGGGTGGTGATGCACACCGGAATTGAGCACATCTCTTCCGGGCCACAGTCCGAGTCGGCACTGCACGTCGGGGCATGGCAGCGCGCCTTCAGCGTGTAGCCGCGCTTCTGGTTCACTTTCCAATAACGGTATGGCGAGGCGTAGACGAAGTGTTTGCCGGTGGTGGCGAACGTCACGTCGACCTTCGCGTTCGCATACGAAGGCGTGCTGTAGCTGGCGAGCACTTTTCCGCTCAGGTCCTTGATGATGATGACCGCACCCAGGTTGGCCGGCCAGCTGCCGTTGAGCTCGAAAGTCACCGTCTGCTTCGCCTCACCGGGGTAGCTGTAGAAGTGCCGACGACTGAACGTCGACACCGAGTTGGAAACCTCGTCAGCGCACGACAAGTTAAGGCCAGCCTGGTGTTGCCACGCGTTGAAGCCGAGCTCACTGCTGTCGGCGCTGAGCTCGTCGTCGCTCTCGAGCCCGGTTTCCAGGTCGGTGGGGCCACAAGCAAAAACGGGCAAAAGGAAGACGGCAACGACAAAGGGACGAAGGAAGACAGGCAACAAGGGAGCTCCGGGTTGTAGGGTTAGGTACGACGCGGAACTACATTGCGTGGTGTAGTTTTGCAACACCATTAAACGAACTGTCTGTCAGCGGGGCCGCACGGCCAAATAGGGGTTGGGCCAGGCAAAGGTGTCGACCTTTTCGGCCTGTGCGTGCCTCGCGGTGAGGTAGGGATCCGACAAATGCTCGCGAGCGATGGCGCACAAGTCCGCGCGCCCCGAAGCGACGATGCTGTTGACGTGGTCTGCGTTGAGAATCGCGCCCACTGCCAGGGTAGGAATCTGCGCTCCGAACCGCACCGCCTCGGAAAACGGCACCTGGTACATCCGGCCATACTCGGGCTGCGACTCGGGTACGTTTCCGGCGCTCGACACGTCGACCAAATCGCACCCGAGCGACTTGAACGCTTTCGCCACCGCGACAGCGTCATCCACCGTCATCCCGTCCTCGCCCAACCAGTCGGTGGCTGAGATGCGTACGCCCAGCGGCTTTGCTTCCGGCCAGGCCGCGCGCACCGCCTCGAACACCTCGAGCGGGAAACGCAACCGGTTCTCTAGCGAGCCACCGTAGGCATCGGTGCGTCGATTCGACAACGGCGAGAGAAAGCTCGACAGCAAGTAGCCGTGGGCGACATGCAGCTCGATGAAGTCAAAGCCCGCGAGCTCGGCGCGCCTTGTGGCGGCCACGAAATCGGAAACGACTTTCGCGAAGTCTGCGGCAACCATCGCCCTTGGCGTGTGCCAACCCTTGCCGAATGGAAGCGCCGACGGGGCGATGGTTTCCCACGCGCCTTCTTCTGCTGACAACGGACCATCTCCATTCCACGGAAGCTGACAGCTGCCTTTGCGTCCTGCGTGCGCGAGCTGAATGCCAACCTTCGCGAAGCTCTTGAGGTGGATGAAATCAACCACCCGCTTCCACGCCTGCTGGTGCGCGTCATTCCACATTCCCGCGCAGCCGAAGGTAATTCTTCCCTCGGGTGAGACGTCGGTCATCTCGGTCATCACCAGGCCTGCCCCCCCCATCGCCCGACTCCCCAGGTGCACCAGGTGCCAATCGTCGACCGCCCCATCCTTCGCGACGTACTCGCACATCGGAGAGACCACCACCCGGTCTCTTACCGTCATCCCTCGCAACTTCAGCGGCGCAAACAAAGGCGGCGGCGCGCTGCCATCGCTGCGGCGCGTCGTCCCTGCTTGGTCGGCGAACCAGCCGTCGACTGCTTTGACCAGCTGCGGATCTCGTGCACGGAGGTTTTCCCAGGTGATTCGTCGGCTGCGCGTCAACAGGTTGAAGGTGAACTGAATCGGCGGCTGGTCGAGAAACCGCGCCGAATTCTCGAACCACTCAAGGCTGGTCTGCGCCGCGCGCTGCAGCTTCAGGGTCTCTAGCTGTCGTTCGGCCTGGTACCGCGCGAGAACCGAGCCGAGAGCCGTGCTCTGGGTTCCGTACTTTCGAAACGCTCCCGCCAGTGCGATGGCGTCCTCCATTGCCAGCTTCGTTCCGCTGCCAATCGAGAAGTGCGCGGTATGGACCGCGTCACCCATCAGGACGACGTTCTGGTGGTACCACTGCTCGCACCGAATCGTCGGGAACGTGCGCCAGACCGACTTGTTGGCGAGCAGCCGATGCCCGCCCAATTCGTCGGCGAACAGCTGCTCGAGAAACGCCACGCTTTGGGCTTCGCTCTTGGTGTCGAGTCCTGCCTTCTTCCAGACTTCTTCGCGACACTCGACTATCCACGTCGAGAGCCCGGCTTCAAACGGATACGCGTGCACTTGAAACAGCCCATTCACCGTGTCCTTAAAGACGAACGTAAACGCCTTCAACGGCTTGTCGGTGCCTAGCCAGATGAACTTGCAGCGCCGCCAATCAACAGTCGGCTTGAAGACCGCCGCATGGTGCTCGCGCATCAAGCTGTGCACGCCGTCGGCAACGACGATGAGGTCCGCAATGGGGAGACTGTCGGGCTTCACTTCGCTCTGAAAGACGAGCTTCACGCCCACTTGCCGGCACCGCTCTTGAAGGATCAGCAGCAGTTGCCGCCGCGACAGCCCACAGAACCCGTGGCCGGTTGACGTCACGCAGGTGCCTGCGAAGTACGTCTCGATGTCGTCCCAGTATTTGAAGCTCGCTTCAATCTGCGCGTAGCTGGCCGCGTCGGCTTCCGCGAAGCGGTTCAGCGTCTCTTTGGAAAAGACGACTCCCCACCCGAAGGTGTCGTCCGAACGGTTCTTCTCATGCACCGTGATGTCGCAGTCGGGAAACGCCTTCTTCATCAGCAGGCTGAAGTAAAGGCCCGACGGGCCGCCCCCCAAACATACGATTTTCATGATTCCTCAGAACACACAGACCACCCCACCAGCACCTCGACCCTTCACCTGCTCCTCACCAACCCTTTCGCCCACGATTATTTGCGCACCAGTGGCCGATACTTGATGCGCTTGGGCATCAACGCGTCGGCTCCCAGTCGTTTCTTCTTGTCCTCTTCGTAGTCCTGGAAATTGCCTTCGAACCAGAAGGCCTTGCTGTCGCCTTCGAACGCGAGGATGTGCGTCGCGACGCGATCGAGGAACCAACGGTCGTGGCTGATGATGACTGCGCAGCCCGCGAACCCTTCGAGGCCTTCTTCCAGGCTGCGCAGCGTCTCGACATCGAGATCATTCGTCGGTTCATCGAGCAGCAGCAGGTTGCCGTTCGCCTTGAGCAGCTTCGCCAGGTGCACCCGGTTGCGCTCGCCGCCCGACAGGTCCTTCACCCGTTTCTGCTGGTCGCCGCCCTTAAACGAGAAGCCGGCGAGGTACGCGCGCGATTGAACGATGCGACCGCCAAGGTCGAGCTGGTCAAGCCCACCTGAGACCTCGGTGAATACAGAGTTGTCGCCGTTGAGCGCATCGCGCGATTGATCAACGTACGCAATCTTCACCGTGTCGCCGATGCGCAGCTCACCCGAGTCGGGCTTTTCCTGGCCGAGCAGCATTTTGAACAGCGTCGTCTTGCCCGCGCCGTTAGGCCCGATGACTCCCACGATTCCGTTCGGCGGAAGCTTGAACGACAGGTCGTCGATCAACAGTCGGTCGCCAAAGCTCTTGCGCAGGTTCTTCACTTCGATGACGAGGCCGCCCAGCTTGGGCCCGGGTGGAATGTAAATCTCGCCGGTCGACTCGCGCTTGGCGTCGCGTGCCTGCTCGGCCAGCATTTCTTCATAGCGCGAGAGCCGCGCTTTGCCTTTCGCCTGCCGGGCCTTTTGCGACGAGTGGACCCATTCGAGCTCGCGCGAGAGGAACTTCTGTCGAGACGATTCGGACTTCTCTTCCTGCTGCAGCCGCTTCTTCTTCTGATCCAGCCAGCTCGAATAGTTTCCCTTCCAGGGGACCCCTTCCCCTTTATCGAGTTCGAGTATCCAGCCTGCGACGTTGTCGAGGAAATACCTGTCGTGCGTGATGGAAACGACCGTGCCTGGATATTCCTTCAGGTGCTGCTCGAGCCACGCAACGGACTCGGCGTCGAGGTGATTCGTCGGCTCGTCGAGCAGAAGCAGGTCAGGCTTCTCGAGCAGAATCCGGCACAAGGCCACCCGCCGCTTCTCGCCGCCTGACAGCTTATCGACCTTGGCGTCGCCGGGAGGACATCTCAGCGCGTCCATCGCGATCTCCAGCTTCCGCTCGATTTCCCATCCGCTGACAGCGTCGATCTTGTCTTGAAGCCGCGCCTGTTCGCCAAGCAACTTGTCGAAGTCGGCGTCGGGCAACCCCATCGCGTCAGATACTTCATTGAAGCGCTTGAGCAGGTC
>JANOHG010000202.1:0-2749 GCA_031406375.1 Archangiaceae bacterium
CGCCTTCGACGTCCGACTGGACTTCTTCGTGAACAGCCTGCCCTGCGAGCGCGCGGCTGAAGCTGCTTTCCCAGCTGCGCTGGACCTCGACCGGCAAACTGAGCTCGACTGCCCGGCGTCCCACCGCCGGCCCAAGCCGCCTGACCGACACCGGGTTTTGCAGCAGGTAACGCCCCTCGCGATCGCAGATCCAGAAATCGAATGGCAACGTCTCGCCAAGGGTGGCAAGCCATTGCTCGACATCGCGCCACTGTCTTTCATTGTGATGTGAGGCACTGATGTCGTGCATCACTCCAACGAGGCTCGCACTTGCATCCGAGCGTTTCACGCAGGTACGGATCCACACCTCGCCGCGATCTGCGACCAACGCGCGATGTTCCACCGTGCGCAACTGGCCATCGCCGGCGACGAGCTGGATCATTTCGAGCACTTCAGCCAGGTCATCAGCGGGCACCAGCTCTTGCCAGAACAAAGCGCCCGCGCAGACGACGTTGGGTTCGCGGTGCAAGAGCTCGCGCGCGCTCGCGGCAAAGAACTCGATGTCGAGCGTGGTCGAGTCGAGTGCAAACGTGGTCGCGTCAAGGCCACCCAGTAGGCCGAAAACGTCAGTAGACGACAGAATCAATGGTGAGCCTCGTAAGCGGGCAGCCTACCTCTTGGCGCGAAGACTTAAAGCCTGACTGTTTCCTGGCCGGGACCACAACCGGTGCGACCATCTGCCGAGCCAGAACTTTCAGTTCCCGAAATCAATCGCGATGCCCTGCGGGTTCGAGAACTTGTCGGGATTCTGAAACAGCACGCGCGCCGGTGTTCCAGAGTACCCGGCGACGTGCACTGCGTCGGTGCCGTTGTCAGTCCAATAGAGAAGCCGACGAACGGGGTCGAGCGCGATCGCGTCAGGCGCGTTCATTCCAACGACTCCCGCCACGATGGTCGTGACCTGCGAGCCGTCGAGCGCGCTGCTTCGAATCGCCAGGTCCTCCGCCCAGAAGAGCTTGTTGTTGGCGACATCGACCGCGAGGCCACGGGGGTTCGCCTTCGAATCCAGCGCGGAATAAATCGCGGTCGAATTCGCACCATTGTAGTCCGCGCGACGAATCGCGTCGGTGCCGATGTCCGTCCAGTAGATCCGTTGGCTGGCGGGATCAAGCGCCACGCTGGAAGGCTGGTGGTTCGCTTGCCCAGCGACGACGGTGGTTACCCCCGTGCCATCGAGTCTGCAGCTGCGGACGTTGGCCCCTTCGGCCCAAAAGAGACTTCCGTGTGACGGATCGACCGCCAACCCGGTGGGGTTTGCGAGCTTATCGGCGCTCGTGTAGAGCACGGTTGCTGCGGTGCCGTCGTAGTCGACGCGCGAGAGGCGGTCGGTCACATTATCCGTCCAGTATACGTGGCGCGCTGCGGGATCGATCGCGACGCCGGTGAGGTACTGGTCGAACAGGACTCCGGGCACGAGAGTGGTGAGGCTTCCACCATCGGGGTTCATCGAACGCAGCGCAGCCCCGTCGGAGAAGAAGATGCGATCAACGCGCGCGCCAGGCGTCGCAGCGGCAAAGAACGAGAAGTGTCGAACTGCGGCGGTCAATCCACCATCGGCGAACACCGCGCCCTCAACGACGCGCCAGGCGCCGTTGGGATCTGCCGTCATCAAAACCTGCCCCGCAGAAGCAGGCACGCGCACGTGCACCACCCCCTCGAACTTCTGACCGTGGGGGGTGAACTCGAAAATTCCATTGGAGAACTTCGTTCCGGCGGGGGGAACAGGAAAACCGAAGGCGCTCGTCACCGAGATCAGCTGCTCGGTCATCAAGGCTCCAGCGGGGACGTCAACCCGCGCGCCATCACGTTCGCGAACACCGCCAAAGGGCCCCAGCGGCTGCCCATCCGTCGCAGATCGGGAACAACCGCCCAGCATTACGATCACCAAGAAGGGGAAGCGGAGCATTAGAGAACCGGGTGTTTACCCGTCCACCGCTTATCCTGCACGACGAACGTTGTCTTGAAGATGCAAGCATCTGCTCCACGCTGAACACAGGCGGTTTGAAGCACGGTGACTGGCAGTTTGAGGCCTGCCATCGCTTCCAACACGATGCCCTCTTCCAGCTCGCAATGATGGGGAGTGCCGTTCTCGGCCACCGCCATGCCGGGCCTGAACTCGAGCATCTTCCAGCCGCCGATTCGCTGCCCTCGGTTTGCTGGGTTGTACAGCTTGTCGAGCGAGAAGAAAAAGTCTCCTGCGCAGTCAGCCGTGCTCAGAAATGCTTTCTGGTGCGTGCTTCTGAACAGGCTGCGTCCCATGCCCACAAGGCCAGGACGACCGACTTGCGTGACCACCCAATCCATCACGTCGAGCAGCAACTGAATGGGGTACCACTTGTCGGCCGCGACGGCGTTGAGTTGGCGGGCGAGCGCGTCACCCAGAATTGCCTCAGGCACCTTGACGACCTGGAGCACCGCCAGAATGTCCGACCCAATCGTCTCGTGATTCTTTCCTGAATAGGCTTTGGGGAATCGCATCGCGTGCCTCGCGCGCGGCACCTTAGGCCCAAGTCGATTGCGGGTTCTGACGAATTCACCGCCGCGCGTTCACTCAAGCCGAAGGTCGTCGCCGCGACAGAACGGCCACCGAGGTCGCTATGGAGGGGTGATTGTAGAGGTGACGGGGGACGAGGGAAAGGGGACGGAGGACGTTGAGAAATATTCGGGCATAATAACTCCGGGCTTTGTAAATACACATTGTCACCTTGAG
>JANOHG010000232.1:0-2561 GCA_031406375.1 Archangiaceae bacterium
CAAGGGCCGCGGCGTGATGCGCGGGTACCACAACCTGGCTGAGGCAACTGCCGAGACAATCAAAGACGGTTGGCTCTACACGGGTGACATTGGCGAGCTCGACGAGAAGGGAAACCTGAGAATCACCGACCGAAAGAAAGATCTCATCAAGACCTCGGTCGGCAAGTACGTGGCGCCGCAAGAGCTCGAGGGCAAGCTCAAGGTTCTCTCGCCGTACATCAGCAACGTGTTGGTGCATGGCAACAACCGGAACTTCTGCACTGCGCTCGTCGCGGTGGATCCCGACGCGATCGCCGCATGGGCGAAAGAGCACGGCGTTGCCGGCAACTACGCAGAGATAGTGAAGGACCCAAAGGTCCACGCCCTGCTCAAGCCGGCGTTCGACCAGCTCAACGCCGCGATCGCCAATTACTCGCAGGTAAAGAAGTTCGCGATTCTTCCTCAGGATCTCACCCTCGAGAACGGCGAGCTGACGCCCAGCCAGAAGGTGAAGCGCAAGGTCGTCGAGGCCAAGTACAAAGAAGTGCTCGACGGCTTCTATGCGGGTGGCAACGACCGCTGAACGAAACGCCCGTTCACCAAACCTGCCGCCAGAAGAAGACGGCCGTCATCGCCCAGCCAATCGCAATCACCACCGGTCGAACCTTGTTCGTGTCGACCTTGCGTGCCGTCCAGGCGCCCCCGAAGCCACCCAACACCGCGCCGACGACCATCACCGCCGCTGGCGCCCAGGCAATCTTTCCACCCAGGAAGAAGATCAGCACCGCGACGCCGTTGATCAGCACTCCCAGCGCCGACTTGAGGGCGTTCATCCGGTGCAAGTGCGTCATTCCGAAAAACGTGAACGCCGCGAGCATCATCAGCCCCATCGCTCCGCCGAAGTAGCCGCCGTAGATTGCGATCAGCAGTTGCACGGTCGCCACCGCTGCCCGCGACGCGACCTTCGCCGCCATCATCACCCGCAGCCGCTCGCCGAAAGTGAAAACCACCGTCGCCAACAGCATCAGAAACGGCACCACACGCTCGAAAATCGAGATCGGCGTCGCGATCAACGTCACCGCGCCAATCAGCCCGCCGATGCCGCTGAGCGCTGCGAGCCACTTGAGCTTATCTCGCTCGGATTTGAGCTCATTTCTGTATCCCACCGCGCTCGCCAGCGATCCTGGCCACAGCGCGACGGTGCTGGTGGCGTTGGCGGTGATCGGCTCGACGTGGGTGAAGATCAGCGCCGGAAACGTGAGGAAGCTGCCGCCTCCGGCGACGCTGTTCAGCGCTCCTCCTGCGAACGCGGCGCCAAAGAGCAGCGCCGCTTCACCTGCATCCATGAACGGCGCGTACCACACCGGCCCGCGCAAACCGTGACTTAGGAAACGGGTACCCCGAGGTCACCCGAGTGAAGACGCCAGCCCACACCATTGGCAGCAACGCTCTTATTGCGCGGTGGGTCGGCGACCGCTTAGCGAAGCGCCTGCGAATGAGATATATCAGCGTCATATCTCACCAGGGATCCAACACATGAAGAAGGGTGACATTGCGAAAGTGTTTTGGTCTGGCCGCAGTCAGGCCATTCGTTTACCCAAGCAATACCGTCTCGCCTGCCGTGAGGTACGAATTCGGAAAGAAGGCGACCGGTTGTTGATCGACCCGCCACCGGTCTCGCTCGACGCTCGAGGGTGGCCCATCGGGTTCTGGGCGCTCTTCGGCAAGATCGATGAATCGTTCGATGTCGGAAACCGGGCTCGACGTCACGAACGTTCGGATCCAATTCGATGACACGCGGTTATTTGATCGAC
The DNA here is from genome assembly GCA_031406375.1 of Archangiaceae bacterium. Classification (GTDB taxonomy): domain Bacteria; phylum Myxococcota; class Myxococcia; order Myxococcales; family Myxococcaceae; genus JAGSPQ01. The sequence goes on from JANOHG010000232.1 coordinate 1,794, forward strand.
ACCAACATCGTCAGCCTCGCTCTCAAAGGCCGAAGCGATGCGGCAGTGAAACGCCTGCGCGCGCACCCTCGCTCGAAGGTGGCGATCAGCGTCATTACCGAGATGGAACTTCGTTTCGGAGTTGCCAAGCACCCAGCTCCTGAGCGCATCAAGCCGCTCATTGACCAGTTCCTCGACACGGTTCCGACGGCTGCTCTGCCTGACAATATTGCAACTGTATATGGAGCGTTGCGCGCTGAGCTCGAACGACGCGGAAGCCCGATAGGTCCGCTCGACACCATCATCGCAGCTCACGCAATCGCCTCGGGCCGGGTCCTGGTAACGAACAATGGCCGCGAGTTTGGCCGGGTGCGTGGACTTCGTTGCGAAGACTGGACAAAGGAATGAGCTGTGAGAGTCGAATCGACGAAAGGTTGTGAGTGCCGCAGCGGTTGCTCATCCAGCATCTGCGGCTCGGGCAAAACAAGGACCGAAAATTGGCCATTCGCGCTATTAATGTCTAAAAACTGGTCCGCGTGGCTTATCGAGGACCAAAATTAGGCGATTCGGATCCACTGCCGCCCTTGTTGTTCCCGCAGCCCACGCGGGCTCAGCGTCGATGGCTTGCCCAGTTGAACGCCGAGGGAAGAGTTCGCGCGATTGGCCCACGCCTCTACACGTCTGTGGCTCCGAAGAGGGTCGAAGCCACCGTCAAGGCCGGCTGGTCAACCATCGCCTCAACGCTGTTTGCGAACGCGCTGGTGAGCCACCGCAGCGCTCTGGAGTTCG
>JANOHG010000238.1:0-5125 GCA_031406375.1 Archangiaceae bacterium
GGTTGAGTGGGCGCGAGTAGCACCATGGCGCACACGGCGTCTAGTACGTAAGTGCCCTTCGTTTCGGTTTCATTGGGTTGCACGCAGTTCGGTTGCACGCGGTGGGTGGTCGCGAAGACACGCGAGAGAGGTCGAATGACCACTGCCAGCCTCAATTCCCTCAGCTGCGTCCTCTGGCTTGCACCTTGCTGTGATGACCCCAGCCGCTAACCTGCGCGCCCGATGACGCTCTTGATTCCGACAATTCCTCTGCTTCTGTTGAGCGCAGTGAGTGTCTCGCCAGCGCAAGTCGCATGCTGGGTGAGGGGGCGAGGCTCGAGCCGGCTTTCAGCGGCGTGGGCCTTCTGCTGACCGCCGTGGCCACCTTCGGCTTCGGGCTGCTGGCCAGCTGGTTGCCCGCGCGCTCGGCCCTGAAGGTGCCCACCCACGAAGCATTGGTGCAGGGCGCGACGTAGCCGGCGCCGCCGATGGCGTGGAAGAGCCGGAAGCTGATCGCCTTACGCTCGTAGTCGACCGCGTTGCCGTCAGGGTGGTGTCGCGGGTAACCAGCAACCGCGTAGAGCTGCGGCGACGTTCAAATCGGTTGCGTCCATGGTTGGGACAGTCTGTCCTCTTTCGCGCCATTGTCCACGTCGACCCGGCGCAGCATGGTGGCGGTGACGACACAGTCTTTCTCGAGGAAACGAACATGACCGCCGCGACCCACGCTTCAACCAACAATCCGACCTCTGCTGTTTCACTCGGCGCCAGCCTCAAAGCCGGCCTCATCGGGGCGCTGCTCAGCGCGGTGGGTGGCTACGTCGTCTACGGCGTGGCGCACGCGCTTGGGGTGGAGTTCGTGGGAGCCTTCAACGGCCCCGCCGCGCCGACCGGGCCGTTGCCGTTGCCGATGATCCTCATCGCCAACCTGGTGCCGGGCCTGGTCGCCTCATTTGTGTTCTTCGGCTTCACCAAAGCCTTGAAGGCTCCGGTCACGCCGTGGATCGTGACCTCGGGGGTGCTGGCAGCGGCGTCGGTCATCCCTGCGCTGACCCTGGGCGGGGCCTCAACCGGAACGCGCGTCGCGCTGGCGGCGATGCACGTGATCGCGGGCGTCTGCATCGCCGGCAACCTCGCGCGGGTGGCGAAGTAGCCCAGCGGTCAACCCGCACGCCTCGGACTTCACGTCGCACTGAACCTCTTCAAGGCACGCCATTGAAAACGCGCGTCGGCCTCGTGAATCCACACCCTCGCCTTGAACTCGCGGGCGTACTGTTCAGCGTCTCCGACGCGTTCGTTCGACGATCAGAAGCTGAGCCAGGTCACGGTGAATTCGGCTTCCCCTGAGTGTCAGGCGCGGCCGAACCCACCGCGCCGAAAGCCCGCGTAGCAGAACGCCCCGGCGATGGCGTCGCAGTCGCGCTCGGTCACTCCGACTCGACGGGCAACGCGGTACCATCGATCATGCACATTGGCCTCGACGTCGTTGATGATCGCCACCGCCTGCTCGGTCGTCAGTAGAAAGCGCGGCGCCTGAGACAACAGGTTCTGTGCGTTCGCCCAGCGGCCCGCGTCGCCGAGGACCATCGCCAGGTCGCGGCGCTCGAGGCTGACGTGCGGCGTCGGAGTCAAGTCGTACGCCGGAGAGAGCCCCCACTCTCGGTCCATCGCAACCAGCGCGTGGTTCCGCGGGTGGTCGTCGGTGTTGGAGATGAGGGCGTTGAAGCACACCCGTCGGAACAGCTCGTGAGCGTCCCGCTGGGCCGTCGAGCTGGCCCGACGGAGCGCCTCGACCAACTCCAGGTAGGACGAGCGACCCCGCGAATTCGGCATCTCGTCGGCGCGGAGCAGCGTGAGGGCGCTGACCATTCGCGCCCGCAGATACCCCGCTTCAGATTTCTGCCGGTCGAAACGCTTCACGAGCAGCACATCACGCCCAGCCACGGTGACGATTCTGCTGACGGCCGCGTGCACGCCGCACTCGGCAGCGAGCACCAACATCGCGTGTTCGACTCGAGCGCTGTTCCACTTGTCGTCGGGGCGGTTGAACTTTGCGAGCCACAGCCCTTCATCGTCCTCGACCACGGTCTTCGGGCGAGCACCACCCATCGAAGTACCAACGAGCAGCAATTCTTCTATCTGCGCCGCATTGGGGCCAGGGTCGCTCTCGTCAGAAAGAATGGCGTCAGCGAGCGACTGGAGGTGCTCCAACTCGAGCGTCTGGTTGTACTTCCGCAGCGGCGGCGGAGGTGTGGCACTGAGGCCAAACGAAAGCGCTCCAGCGCGGTCATCGGGAGAATGAAGCAGGTAGTCGAGTTCAGAGAGCGTCGGCTTTCCTGCGTGACGCTCGATGACCCGGCGACCCCAGAAGTCCGGGCTGGCGTCCCGGAGTGCGCCGAACACGCCGTTGAGCTGTGCTGTCTCGAAGGTCCGCTCCAGTAGCGGAAGTTCGAGCGGCTCGAGCGGAACTGCGTCGGGTCGCGCGAGGTAGCTCTTGCCGTAGACCAACCGGCCGAGCGGTTCTCCCTGGCGAGTGGTCGTCAGCTCAAATCGAGCTGCAGGGACAGGCTCGGTTTGCCCCGGCAGCGTGAGGTAGACGAAGCAACTCGACGGTGCCGTCTTAGAAATCATTGTCGAGGCCTCGAGCTGGGCGGGCGCGGGTCCGTTCACGCCGCAGCGCAAGGCTCAGCCCTTCTGCGTCACGGCCCGGGTCGGCGAGGAGCTCGAAGTCGGCCATCAGCCCGAAGAGCCACAGCAGCGCAAGGTACACGGACACCGACGTCGACGGCTTTCCTTTCTCTGCGTCGCCGACAGCACGAACACCCGTGCCGATCTTCTCAGCCGCCTGCCGTACCGTGAGTCCCCGGCGGATCCGTGCAACCCTGAGGTTCGCCCCCAAGCGTTTTAGCGCCTGCTCAATCGCGTGGGGCGGCTTGCTGGTGAGTGCGTTCTTGGCGGTCACTGGATCTGCTCTTAAGGGCATTCTACCGCCACTCAGACGCCTTTCAAGGCATCACGGCTAGCTTGCGGCACCCGAAGGCGACCATGGCGTCAACGGTAAGCCCCCGGCTGGTCCGAAGGATATTCGTTGGACTGGGCCTGCTGGCATTGCTCCAGATGGGCGGCATCATCGGGTACGAACTCTGGACTGGGATGGCCGAGGGTGGGAGTCCGGGAAAGGAGGAGCCCCAACCGTCGGCAAACGTGACCAGAGCCGAGCTGTTTTCCACCGGCTGATCCGAAAGCACATCATCATCTGCATCGCGCTCAGTGGAGGCCTGATGGCTTTGGGCAATTCATCCACTCCTCGGTTGAACCTGCGAAGACGTCCCGCTGTAGGAAGTAATCCGGATCACCGCGGGCATCCGCAGCCCGAGGAGCACGCAGATGTTCACCCTCCGCTGCACAAAGAAGCTGCTCGACCGCATGCGGGTGAAGCCAGACCCGCGACCGCCGCCTTCGACGACCAAGCTCGGCGACTGGTACGCCGACACCTTGAACCTCGGCCGCGAACGGCTGGTGCTCTACGTCTCGGAGCTGACCCTGCTGCCGGTGGTGGTTCCCGCCATCAGCGAGGGTGTCGACCTGAACGCCAAGCTCGCTCGGGGGCTGCGGGAGACGCTGGCAGTGCTCGGCGCCCCCAAAGCCGCCATCGACGCAGAGGTGAACCAGCTGCTCGACGTGACCATCGCCAAGACCGCGAGCCGGATGGTCCTGGGCTCGATGAACGAGTTCCAGTTCATGGTGCGTCACATCCGCGGTCAGCTCCCCACCCCGTCGCTCCTCGAGTTGGGCCTCGAGCTCGCTGACACGCCCTGCAGCCCCATCGACGGCTGGCCGACGGATGCGGCGCTCGCAGCCCTCGGCGGCAAACCAGGTCGGCCGAAGACGAAGCTGCACCTGGCACCACCGACCACACCGAAGCCTCGCGCGATCACCAACGCCGAGTACGAAGAAATGGTCGAGACCGCCATCGTCGATGCCTACGGCGAGGCCGAGCAGACGAGCAGCTGGCACTGCATGCTCGACGAGCATCTGCGAATGCCCTTCGAAACCGAGATGCTCGGTGTCACCGTCCGCGTCGAGAAGATCGACCTGCTCGACGACGACTCCATCGTCGCGGTGTGCCGACGCGGGCAGCACCGACAGACGGTGCCGATTCTCGACCTGCCGATGCCTCGGGTTGCCCCCGAGGGCGCTGAGTGGGTCGAGGCGTACCGGCGGTGGAGACGGTGACCACCTTGGCGCCTCGCCTCGATGAGTTGCGGGATCTACGGGGCGCTCAGAAAAGCATCGGGGTTCCGTCCAGTTAAGAACGGAACCCCGATTTGAGACATGAGTTGCGGGGGCACGTACTCCGGGCTGGATACGGAGTTCTCGCTGAGCGTTTCCGCGAGGTTGGCAGCGTAGTCGGCCCCTTTCAGCTCCGCTGCGACGCCTTCTCGGACCTGGTCGCAGAGAAGCTCGAGTCGTCCCCCTGGTGGAAGAAAATCCGTCCGAGCAGCTTGCCCGCCTGGTCGATCACCGCCCAGCCGCGTCCGCTTGCTTCAGTGCCCTCGTCGTCGCCGCTCCAGCTGAACTCGACCAGCGGTTGGCCGTCACGTTCTCCGTATCGGCAGTCGATCCACCCGCGCACGGCGATGAACTGGAAGTCGCCGCTCTGCTCTTCATCGAACCGGAAGTAGCCGGGTCCAAGAAGGTCGATGTCATCTCGATCCCACTGCTCCATCTCCGCAATGCCCCAGGTTCCCTCGAAGACGCTGCCAGCCCCCGCGCGCTTCTTCTGCACTTCAGTTTCAGGTCGAGCGTACCGCCGCAGGTCAGCGCTGGTTCCCTGCCAGTGGTGGATCACACCGTTGTTGCCGCAGGTGGGGCACTCCCAGCTGATCTCCTCGCGACCACGGCTCCTGGTCGTGACGATCTTTCCTGGGCACGGCCGCCTCGCCGGCTTCTTGAAGCAGCGCACGTCGGTGCGGATCGTCCCAATGCTCTCTCTGCTGGCGACGCGAGTGAGCTCGTCGAAGAACTTCGCGAGCCTCTTCGCAGCAGCAGGCGCGTTTGAGTCGTCGAGCGCGCCATCGAAATGGGTCAGATCCGTTACGTAGGTGGCGGGTTCGGTTCTGGGCATGGTGGCTCCGGTCGCGAG
>JANOHG010000283.1:0-2748 GCA_031406375.1 Archangiaceae bacterium
CGGGCACCTCGAAGTCGCGCACGGGCAGGCCCTGGTGTGCGGCCTTCATGAACTCGAGCCACGCGGGCAGCGCCGCCTTGCCGCCGGTCTCATTGGGACCAATCGGCGTGTGGTCGTCGAAGCCGACCCACGCGGAGGCGACGAGCTCGGTCGTGTAGCCGCTGAACCAGGCGTCGCGGTTCTCGTTCGCCGTGCCCGTCTTGCCCGCGGCGGGCCGTTCGAGCTCTTTCACCTCGGTCGCGGTGCCTTCCTCGACCACGCTGCGCATCATCGACGTGGTCAGGTATGCCACCGCCGGAGGCAGCGTCTCTTCAAACGCCGCGTGGTGTTCCTCGAGGACGACGCCGTGGCTGTCGGCGACGCGTACCAACATCACCGGCTCGGCGTATTTCCCCATCGAATGCAGCGTCGCGTATGCGTTGGCGATCTCGAGCATCACCACCTCGCCTGTTCCGAGCGCAAGGGTCAGGTTGTCGGGCATCTGCGAATGGATCCCCGCTTTCTGCGCGAAGTCCGTCACCGCCGCAGGAGTCAACGCTTCGATCAGCCGCACTGAGACGGTGTTCTTCGACTTGGTGAGCGCTTGACGCAGCGTCATCGGGCCTTCGAACCCGCCCTGCTCGTAGTTCTTCGGCTTCCACGACTTGCCCGTGTACGGATCGCGCACCGTCTCTGGCGCGTCGTTGACCACGCTCACGGTGGTGAATCGGCTACTTCCGACCGCGGCGCCGTAAAGAAACGGTTTGAACGATGAGCCGGGTTGCCGTCGAGCCTGGATCGCGCGGTTGAAAGAAGAGCTCGCGAAGTCATAGCCGCCAACCATCGCGACGACCGTACGGTCCACCGGGTTGATCGCCAACAGCGCTCCTTGTACCGCGGGCGTCTGCGCCAGCGTCGCGTCGGTGCCTCTGGCAATTCGCACCCGCACCAGCTCGCCAGGTTTCACCACGTCGGAAATCCGCACCGGCACCGAGCCCACCTTTCCTTCAAGACTGCGCGGCCGTGCCCAGAGCATGCTCGCGAACGAAAGTTGCACGGTTCTCCCGATGAGATCGACGCTCGCGGTCGCCTTCGTGTCGTCGACTGCGCTAACGAACCCGACAGCCTCTGCTCCTTCGCCCAGGGTCTTCAGCGGCACCGCCCGCACCCACTTCTCGTCTTCGCTCACGATCGATTCGTCTGGGTCCACCACCTCGTCTGGGTCCGCGCGCGGGTCGATGCCCGGCTCGACCAGCGGCGCAACCGAGACAAGGGGAGTGAGATCCGCAATCAGCACCTCGTCAGGCTTGCGACGACCCGCTTCATCTACCCGCGTCTGCAACAGAGGACGCAGTCGGGCGAAGCGAGCCGCGTCGATTGTGCCAATCGCTCCGCGATAACCCTGTCGCTTGTCGACCGCTTCGAGCCCAGTGCGCAGGGCAATTTCGGCGGCGGCCTGGAGCTTCGGATTCATTGCGATGTCGACCCGCAGCCCGCCTTCGAGCACGGACTTGTCGCCGTACCGCCCCACCAACTGCCGGCGAATCTCTTCTGCGTAGTACGCGCCCACGACGGGAGGCGGCCGCGGGCCGAGGGTGATCGGCTTGGCGAGCTCGGTCTCGACAACGTTCTTGGGGATGAAGTTGTGTCGCCCCATCTGGTCAAGCACGTAGCGCTGGCGCTTCTTCGCCTTCACGATGCTGGTCACTGGGTTGATTCGATGCGGCAGCTGAACGGTACCAGCCAGCACGGCGGCCTCGCCGATGCTCAAATCTCGGGTGTGTTTGCCGAAGTAGAACAGCGCCGCTTCCTCGACGCCGTAGCGCTGCTGACCAAACCAAATGGTGTTGACGTAGAGGTTGAGGATCTGGTCCTTGGTGAGCGCTTTCTCCATTCGTGGAGTGAGGATCCACTCGCGCATCTTCCGGGCGAAGGTCCTTTCCTGACTCAGCAGCAGGTTGCGGCAGGCCTGCTGCGAGATGGTCGACGCTCCGCCGGCGCGCTTTCCCGGGCGCAACGCCATGATGCCTGCTCGCACCATGCCGACGAAATCAAGTCCGTCATGTTGGTAGAAGCCGGCGTCTTCTGCGGCGAGAAACGCGTTCTTCACATGCGGTGGCACGGTGGTGATGTCGACCCAGGTTCGGCGCTCGCGAAAAAACTCGGCGCAGGGGGTCGTGGTCTGCTCTGGGCAGTAAACCTTGCTCACCTGAGGCGGCCGCCAGGTGCGCAGCTCGTCCACCGAGGGCAAGTCACGCGAGAAGTACCACCAGGTACCCGCCCCCACGCCTGCCGCGAGTGCGATGGCGATCGCCACAGCGATCACCAAACGGCGCAGCCACTTCCACACGCGCTTCATCGGTGAATCACCTTTGCACCTGTAGAAACGGCAAACGCCGGGAACGATTCCCGGCGGTCCTTCATTGAACGGTTCAACCTCAAGTGAGGTTTACCGTGGCGTATTCGGGCTGGGGAAGTCATGCACCCGGTCGAGCGTGAAGGGGAACGTGGCGGGCTTCACTGGCCGTACGCGACGCTCTGCCTTAGGCCCGAGTTGATGCGGGTCTCGCCACCCTTGCCCTGCACTTATCAATTCTCTGGCTCGATGTCCGGTGCATCATCTTCGAAATTCACTTCGTCCAGAGTGCCGACCTTGGCCAGGCGATTCGCGTTGATCCGCGCCTTGACGTACCTTGGCGAGAGCGTGGTCGAGGTGAGATAGGCCTGCTTGGCGTCATCCTTTCGGCCGACGCGCTCGAGTGCGACGCC
>JANOHG010000378.1:0-7193 GCA_031406375.1 Archangiaceae bacterium
GTCGCCTTCTTTCAGCCACTCGTAAAGCAGGAAGAGCATTAGTGCTTGGCTCCTGCACTGGCAGTGCCGGTCAGCGCCTCGACGACGCGCTCGAGCTTCATCCCCCGGCTGCCCTTCACCAGCACGACGTCGCCCGGCTGCAGCGCGCCCTTGAGCCAAACGAGCAGTGGCTCGATCTCGACAAAATGACGGGCGTTTTCCTTGAGGCGCTTGGCTGCCTGGGTGTGGGCGATCTTCATCCGGTCGCCGAAGAACGCGATCAACGCGGTCTGATCAGAAGCCTTCACTCCGAGCTGCGAGTGCTCGGCGGCTTCGCCGGATCCCAGCTCGAGCATGTCGCCCAGCACTGCGATCGCACGGCTCTCGACCGACAGTCCACCCAGCGCATCGAGCGCCGCCCCCATCGATGCGGGGTTGGCGTTGTAGCAATCGTCGATCACCGTCACCCCGCCCAGGCCAGCAACCACCTGAAGCCTGCGCGCGTGGGCCTGCGCGGCTTCGAGGCCTCGCACGCACTCGTTGCCGGAAAAACCGAGGGCGATCGCCAGCGCGAAAGCTCCGGTGGCGTTCATCGCGTTGTGATCGCCGATCAACCGCAAGGCGATCGGCCAGCCCTTGCCCTCGTAGGTGATGACAATCGCCAGCCCATCACGGCCGTGCATTTCGACGGTCGTCAGCCTGACCTGCGCTTGCTCCGATCGCCCGTAGGTCAACGTCTTTACGCCCGCCGCGATTCGCAAGCTTTGCTCGACGATTCGGGGATCATCGAGGTTCACCACTGCGGTTGATCCACTGTTGAGGCCCGCGAAGAGCTCTCCTTTCGCCGCGGCGACACCTTCGATCGACCCCAGGCCCTCGAGGTGGGCGCGCTGCACGACGGTGATCAACCCTGCGTCGGGTGAGACAATCGCCACCAGGCGCGCGATCTCACCCGCGTGGTTCATGCCCATTTCGATCACCGCCGCGACGTGGCGTGGCTCGAGGTTGAACAACGTCATCGGGACACCTATCTCGTTGTTGAGATTTCCCTCGGTGTGAAGGGCGGGCCCGCGGGTCGACAGGATCGCAGCGATCATCTCCTTGGTCGTCGTCTTCCCGTTGCTGCCAGTGACCGCGCCAATCGGCAGCCTGAATCGGGCGCGGTGAAAATGAGCCAGCGCCCCGAGCGCGACCAGGGTGTCCTCGACTTCGTACACCGCGATGTCAGGACCCGGCAGCTTGACCGCGCGACCCTTCGCGACAATCAGGCCAGCGGCGCCTCCTTCGGCAGCCTGAAAAAGAAAGTCGTGCGCGTCGAAGCGCTCGCCTTTGAGCGCGACGAAGAGGCAGCCCTGGGTGAGGTGACGCGTGTCGGTGCAGACCGCCTGGTACGAAGCGCGCGCGCCGACGCACGAGCGCGTGGCGCCCGTGGCTTTCAACACCTGCGCTTCGGAAAGGCGAATCGCCATCGCTTAAGTGAGCGCCTTCCTGGCTTCCTCGAGATCGTCGAACGGCCGCGCAGTGCCATCCTGATCTTGATAGGTCTCGTGTCCCTTCCCGGCGAGCAGCAGCACGTCGCCCGGCTTGGCGAGCGAAACGGCGAGCACGATCGCTGCCGCGCGATCGCCCTCGACCAGGTAACCCTTCTCGCCCGACTTCGCCTTCGCTGCGCCCATGCGGCGCAGCCCGCCCTTCTCGAGGCCGGAAGCAATCTCGGCGATGATCCTGTCGGGATCTTCGGTGCGCGGATTGTCGTTGGTGATGATCGGAAGGTCCGACAGTTCGGCGGCCGCCTCGCCCATCAGCGACCGCTTGCCGGCATCGCGATCTCCGCCGGCTCCGAACACGACAATCAGTCGGCCTTTGGTGACCCCACGCGCCGACTCGAGCGCGCGCCGAAGTGCATCGTCGGTGTGGGCGTAGTCGACCAGCGCGACGATTCCCTTCCCTTCGACCCGTTCCATTCGGCCGGGGACCCGCGTCACCCGTTCGATTCCGTCTTGCACGTCGCGGCGCGAGAAGCCGGCCGCGAGCGCCATTCCCGTAGCAGTGAGGATGTTGTCGAGGTTGTGGGTGCCGATGAGCATCGACTTCAACGGAATGTCGCCCGCCGGAGTCTTCAGCGTGCCTTTGATCCCATTGCTGGTGAGCTCGATGTTCGCCGACGAGATTTCGCCGTTGCCGAGGCGCGAGAACTTCCACGCCATTCGCTTGGCGCCGCGCAGTTCGTTGTAGAGGCGAATTGCATAGGTGTCGTCACCGTTGACGACGCCGACGCCTCCCGCCGAAAGGTTGTCGGTAAACTGGCGGCGCTTGGCCTGGATGTACTCTTCCATGTCCTTGTGGTAGTCGAGGTGATCGAGCTAGAGGTTGGTGAACGCGACCCCCTTGAACGTCAGGCCATGAACGCGGTGCTGCGCCAGCGCGTGACTCGAGACTTCCATCACCACGGTGTCGACGCCCGAGTCGAGCATTTGACGGAACATCCGATGGAGCGCAATCGGATCAGGCGTGGTGTGGGTCGTCGGCTCGGTATGGCCACCCCAGCGGTTGCGAATCGTGCCGAGCAACGCGGTCGAGGCGCCACCCGCGGCGCAGATCGACTCGAGGAGCCACGCGGTCGTGGTCTTCCCGTTGGTTCCGGTGATCGCCAACAGCGTCAGCTCGTCGGCTGGCTTCTTGTAGAAGTTCGCGGCGATCAACGCGGCTGCTTTCCGAGCGGAAGTGACCCGGAACACCGGTACTTTGACTTCGGGCACTTCGCGTTCAGAAACGACCGCGATCGCCCCTCGACTGACGGCCTCGGCCGCGAAGAGCGAGCCGTCGGATTTTCCTCCTGGCAACGCAATAAAGAGATCGCCGGCTTTCACCTGACGTGAATCGTGGCAAAGGCCGGTGATCTCGCCTTTGTGTTTGGGTGCTGCGGGTGGCTCGGTACCGACGCCTGCGAGCAGCTCGTTGAGCTTCATGGTGTGTCTTCCCAGCCGCACGGTGGCGGCGTTATTGAGGTGTACTTGGCAAGGGTCCTGCCAATTCCAGTGTCACGCGAGTTCCTCTTTCAACGAGACTTCCAGCCGCCGGCTGCTGCGCCGAAACCCGACCGCTGCCGGCGAGCCGCGGTTCGAGGGCAACTGCCAACAACAAAGCAACTGCTTCGCGCCCTGGCCTTCCGGCGAGATTTGGAACCCGGACAGCGCCATCGGGAGCATCGAGCTCTTCAATCGCGGCGACCACCGGGTTGAGGGTCGCCTTCGCGACCTGCAGGGGCTCGGGCGGAACCACCGCGGCCTTGCTCGGCTTCAAGGGGTTGGGCGGGCGCGACGCCTTGACCGACAGGTAAGGCATCGCGGCAGTGGCGATCTCTTTGAATGCAGGAGCTGCGACGACGCCACCGTAGACGTCGGTCTTGGGCTCGTCGATGACGACGAGGATGATCAGCCGCGGATTCTCAGCGGGCACCATTCCAATGAACGACGCGATGCGCTTGTCGGAATAACCCCGGGCAACGGGGTCGACCTTCTGCGCGGTGCCGGTCTTGCCGGCGACGCGGTACTCGTCCATTCGCGCGCGTGGCGCGGTGCCTTCCTTCTCGACCACCGACTCGAGCATCGCGCTCACCCTTCGCGCGTTCGCCGCCGAGACGACCCGCCGAACCTCGGTGGGCTGATTGTCGATTAATACGACGCCATCGGGATCAACCACCTTCTGCACCAGGTACGGCTTCATCAACATTCCGCCGTTGCCCAGCGCCCCGTAGGCAGCCGCGAGCTGAACCGCGGTTGCGGTCAGCCCTTGCCCGAACGACTGGGTGGCCAGCGAGACTTCAGCGCGCGGAAACGGCACTGCGCCCTTGCCTTCGCCTGGAAGCCCGAGCCCCAACCGTTCGCCGAAGCCGAACTTTGCGTAGTAGGCGACGAGGCGATCGCGTCCGAGGGCGGCGCCAATCTTCGCCGCTCCGATGTTCGAGCTGACCTGCAGAATGGCTTGAACGTCGAGCGAGTCGTGGGGGTGGGTGTCGTTGATGACGTGTTTTCCGATCTTCCACGCGCCCTTTTCGCAATTGAAGCGGGTGGATTCGGTGAGCAGCTTCTCTTCCAGCGCGGCCGCCACCACGAACGCCTTGAACGTCGAGCCTGGCTCGAACGCATCGGTCGCGGCGCGGTTTCGCAGCGCGTTCTTCTGCGCGGTGGCTGGAGAATTGGGGTTGAAGCGGGGGTAGTTGGCGAGCGCGAGGATCGCCCCCGACTTCGGGTCAAGCACGACCACGGTGCCCGCTGGCGCCTTGGCGTCCTCAACCGCGCGGGTCAGCGCCTTCTCAGCGACGTATTGCAGATGGCGATCGAGGGTGAGCGTCACTGCGGCCCCCTGGCGCCCAGCAAGCTCATCGACGCCCTGGGTGAGCAGCTTCCGGCCGCGGGCATCACGAAAGCCACGCTGGGTAGAGGCATCGCCCGACAGCTCGGCTTCGAACGCGAGCTCGAGGCCATCGAGGCCGTGACCGTCGGTGCCGACGAGGCCAATCACATGTGCGCCAAGCTCGCGCTGTGGGTAGAAGCGGCGCGGCTCTTTGGTGAAGCCGATTCCTGGAAGTGCGAGCGCAGAGACTCTGGCGACTTCCGCCCGAGTCACCTGACGCTTGATCCACGCGAAGCGGCGCGCCTTCACCAGCCGGGAAGCCAGCTCGGCCTGATCGAGGTTGAGCGCTTTGCCCAGCGCGCGGGCGGCAAGCTTCTGGTCGGGAAGCATCGACGGGTCGAGCCAGATCGAATCGACGTCCACGCTCTGCGCGAGCGGAACGCCGCGGCGATCAAAGATGTCTCCGCGTCGCGCGGGGATCTCGACCTGACGAACGTACTGGTCCTGCGCCATTCCCTTGAGCATCACCTGCTGGTGCACCTGCAGATGAAACGCGCGCGCGGCGACAGCGACCAGCAAGACGATGAACACCGCCCCCATCACGAAGACGCGCAGCCGCATCCACTTGTTGGGGACTTCGATCGTGCCCGTATGCTTGAGATCTCTCACTGGGCCCCAAGGTCCTTGACGTGAAGAATCGCCGAGGGAACAGGCGGCCCCATCTGCAGCTTCTGGCGGGCAATCGACTCGAGGCGCGTCGGTGAGCGCAGGGTCGCCAGCTCGAGCTTGAGCCGATCGTGCTCGCGCATCAGCTCGGCGCTCGCCTGATCGAGCCGCGACAGCTCGTAGCCAACCTTCACCACCAGCACCCGGCCCGTCACGTGAACGATGCCCACTGTCGCAAACATCACCACCAGCAGCGCAGCTGGAAGCAGCTCGAAGAAGATGACTCCGAACGAGACGCCTCGCCGGGCTTCGATTGCGACGCTCATCGCGAGGCCTTCGGCGGAATGTTGGGGAACTGGTCGGTTTGCACTTTCTTGATTGCTCGCAGCTTGGCGGAACGCGCCCGTGGGTTCCTGGTGACTTCTTCGTCGGCGGCGATGATGGGTTTCTTCGTCAGCGCGGTGAACTGAGGGTCGACCTCTACCGGAATCATCGGCAGCCCGCGCGGCAGATCGTCGGGAACATCGCCGCACAGCGCCTTGAAGGCCTGTTTCACTCTGCGATCTTCGAGCGAATGGAACGAGATGATCGCTGCCACGCCGCCCGGCTTGAGCGCGCTTGGCACCGCTTTGAGCGCGTCATCCAGCGCGCTGAGCTCTTCGTTCACTTTGATCCGCAGCGCCTGAAACGTGCGGGTCGCGACGTGAATCTTGTCGGGCCACGCGCGCCTGGGCACCGCCCCTTCGATCGCTTTCACAGCCTCGAAGGTGGTGTGTGGATTCGAGAACTTCAGCGCCCGGGCGATCTGTCGTGAGAAGCGCTCCTCTCCGTACTCGAAGATAACGGTGGCCAGCTGTGCTTCCTCGAGCGATTCGATCAAGCCGGCGGCGGTGACACCTTCCTCGCCCATGCGCATGTCCAGCGGCCCGTCGGTCTGAAATGAGAACCCGCGCGAAGGGTCATCGAACTGTGGAGAGCTGACGCCCAGGTCTAACAGCAGCCCATCAACTGGGGCGTCGATCACCTGTTCCACCGTGCCAAAGTCACCTTGCACCGCGCGGAAGCGATCGCCGAACCGCGCCAGGCGTTCGCGTGCCGCGGCAAGCGCGTGCGGATCACGATCGATGCCCAGCACGGACGCGCCCGCTTCGAGCAACGCCTCGCTGTGACCTCCGCCTCCAAGTGTTCCGTCAACAATCAACCTGCCTGCTCCGGGCTCGAGAAGTCGCACCGTCTCGGTGAGGAGAACGGTCTGGTGGGAAAAGGCCAACGTCAGCCGACGGTGAGAACAGCGCGGTCAAAGGCGGCGATCGCATCGACCGCTTCTGCGTAGTAGTCGAACGCGTCGTTCGCGCCGGCCGATCGGAAGATCGCGTGGATGTAGGGCGACATTCCGCACAGCTTGATGTCACCGCCGAGGTGACGAAGGCCCGAGGCGCGCAACATCAAGGGGCGCACCACCCGGTAGTCGACGTGGCTGACGTCCGCGAAGTCGATCACCACCCGGCGCATTCCGCGGCTGCTGAAGCGAAAGAGCTGATCGGCGATCGCGTCGTATTCTCGGATCCCAATTTCGCCTTCGAGAGCGATCGTCATGGGGGCCGCCCGCGTCTGCGGCACGAAGGCGGGCTTGGGCTTCGCAAAGGTGGGCTCAGTGACTTCTATCTGCGACAGCTCGAGTGCGGCCAGCTCGGACATTGACGTTCTCCAATCAACAACGAAGTGCGAAGCAAAACTGCAGCATCAGGACTGCTTGAGTTCAGTGAGCACGCGCATCACGTCGGCGGATCCAGCCTCGGTGCGCGCCTCTTCTTGAGCCTTGGCCCAGCCGTCTTTCGACCAGAGCTCGATCACCTTCACCATCCCCGCCCAGATGACGTCTTTTTCGAGCGACGCATGCAGCCGCAGCGTCGGTGGAATCAGAATCCGGCCAAGCTTGTCCAGCGGGCACTCTTGCGCGCTGGCGACGTACAGCCGCATCAGCTGCTTCACGCCTGGCTCCATCGGGTTGCGGCGAGAAAGCGCGAGCTCGAGCTGTTCCCACTCGCGCACCGGGTACGCATGAAGACAAGCGTCGAGAGACGTCGTGACGATCAGCCTTTCGTCGTACGTGCCGACAAGCGTCTCGCGCAGCTTCGCCGGGAAGCTGGTGCGTCCTTTCGCATCGATCTGGTGCTCGAACACTCCGCGAA
>JANOHG010000438.1:0-1540 GCA_031406375.1 Archangiaceae bacterium
AGCACGACTTCATTGGCCGCTTCGTCGAACCAGCTGGCAACAGTGACTAAATGCTCTTGCGGAGCGCCATCTGGAATCGATTCCCCGGCGACGACGAGCAGCTTGAGCACCACGTCAGCGAGTCGAGAGCCGTTGGCGGTCACCTGCGGAACCTGACCCAGGCGCTGTTCGATGCGGGCACGTCGCCCAACCATTGGGCGCGCGAGCTGAACTGCGGCCTCGATGATGCGGTTGAGGTGGGTGGGCCCCACGGGAGCCCGGTGTCCATCTGTGAACAGGCGAACGCTTTCGACCACTGCGTTTATCCTGTCTGCTCCTTCGAGCGCTTCGGTGATCGCCGCGCTAAGATCTGCATGCCCTTCTTGGCTCATCGTGGCTGGGTCGAGCGCCAACTGTTGCGCAACGAACTCGAGGTTGCTGCGCAAACTCGCGAGCGGATTCGTCAGCTCGTGGGCGACCCCAGCAGCCAAGGTGTTGGTGGTCGCAGTCATTCGATTCGATGCGAGGGCGCCGTCCTCTGAACTTTGGCTAGAAGCAGTAGGCACGGCAGCGTCGGGCATTGAGTGAGAAGAAGGCACGGGGCGACTCTATTGCGCCGCTGAAGATCGCGCGCGGTGGGACGTAAGACCACACCGCGCACGAAAGCCTTGAAGACGACCGAGAAGCGGTTTTGGAAAAGGGCGTCAGCTGCGTCCGCCGAGCGGTTATCAGCGCGCCTTCAGCACATCGACCAACGCCGCTTCGATCTCGTTCGGCTGGCGTTTGGCGGTTTCGCACAACGCCTTCAAGGCGCCGCGATCGAGGGGCGCCGCGGTCGCGCTGGCCAACGCCGCCCGGGTAATCAACACGGGAACCAGATAGCGCTGTTCGGCGGGGACGACGTCGAACGGCCCGGGAACAACGAGCGTCGCCGAGATCGTTCCCTGAAAGCCGACCAACAGCTCACGGCGCGCCACGCCGACGATCGCGGCGTGAAGGCGTTGGCTGCCCTGGTTCACCGCAAGCGCGCGCGCTTCTCGCACGTCCCGCGCGAAGAACGGATCTGCGCGCCAGTGCTTGAGGAACCACCGCGCTTCGACGAGATCGTCATCTGCCACCACCAGCGGCAGATCCGCCGAGAGCTTCGACAGGCCGCGAAGCACCGAGGCCAGGCGCTTGGCTTCCGCGGGCACTGCCTCACCGCTGCGGCCGCCTTCTGGTTTCAGCGCCTGCACACCGCCAAGGTTCAGCTTCGGAAGCGCGCCGGCAAGACGGTCGAGCGCTTCGGCCGCTTTCAGATACGCCGCAGTCGCGGGCTCGACGTCGAGCGTCGGCGGCACCAGCAGGCGGATCCTCAAGTCGCTTTTTTCATCGTCCGACTGGGAAAGGTCGCGGCCCTCATCGGCGGTTTCGCGGTGGCCGCCCGTCAGCGCGGCAAAGCCCGCGGCGCGGCGATCTCTCCACGCAGCGTCCAGCTGCACTTCCTTCGCTTCCTCGGAGACCAGACTCGCCAGCGCGACCTCGAAGCGTGGGAAAACCGCGGAAGCTTCCTTCGACCCAA
>JANOHG010000439.1:0-5584 GCA_031406375.1 Archangiaceae bacterium
CGCAGCGCAACCGCAGTCGCCTTGACCACCACGTCGTTGACCGAGACCTTCGTCTCGAGGGCGCGCGCTTGCTCCTTGACGCCCATTGCCTCGTCCATCTCGATTTCGATCGTCAAATAGAAGTGGGGCACACCGGGCTTCACTTCGGTCAACCGCTGCGCGATCACCTTGCGCATTCCACTGACTGGCAGTGCCTCAGGCTCTGGCCGGACGCCGCGCGCCGACTTCGGGAAGCTGGCAAGCTTCGACTTTGGCACCGCCTTTATCGATTCTTCGACGTCCCGCTTCACGATTCGACCCGCGGGGCCACTGCCGGCAACGCTCGCCAAATCCACGCCCTGATCCCGGGCGATCGCCTTTGCGAGGGGCGACGCACGTACCCTCGCGCCTGGATCCGCGGTGGTTGGCGACGCCGCGATTGTCGGCTGCAGCGGCACCTGAGCGGTTGGCTTCGACGGCGGAACGGCTTCCTTCGCCGCCGGAGTTTCCTTCGCGGGCGCCGCTTCGTCGACCTTCTCGCCAGGCTTGCCGATGTAGGCGATTGGAGATCCCACCGGAGCAGCTGCGCCCTCGGGCACGAGGATCTTGATCAACACTCCATCGTCATAGGCCTCGATCTCGAGGTTCGACTTGTCGGTCTCGCACTCGGCGATCGCCATCCCGGAAGAAATCTTGTCGCCTTCTTTCTTGAGCCATTTGGTGATCTTTCCCTCTTTCATCGTGGGAGAAAGCGCCGGCAGGAGGACAGCGGTAGCCATGTTGAGTTCCTTTTAGCTAGCGGTAAAGCGCCTGGTGGACCGCGGCGAGGATTCGTTCGACCGACGGCTGGGTGGCCGCTTCTAGCGCTGCGGCGTAGGCCATGTTCACATCGAGCCCTGACACCCGCCCAATCGGCGCGTCAAGCGCATCAAACGCCTCTGACTGAATCAAATCGACGACGTCGGTTCCGACCGAAGCGTGCGGCCACGCCTCCTCGACAATCACCGCCCGATTGGTCTTATTCACCGAAGCAAGAATCGTCTCGACGTCCAGCGGGCGCAGCGTTCGCAGATCGACGACTTCCGCCGAGATTCCCTGCTTCGCGAGCTCTTCAGCCGCCGGCAGCACGCACGAGGTCAGCATCCGCGAGTAGGTGATCAGCGTCACGTCGGTGCCCGCGCGCTTGATGTCTGCCTTACCGAGCTCGACCAGGTGCTCGCCTTCAGGCACGTCGCCCTTTTCACCGTAAAGCAGCTCGGCCTCGAAGAAGCAGATCGGGTTGTCGTCGCGAATCGAAGCCTTGAGCAGCCCCTTGGCATCGGCGGGCGTCGCTGGCGCGACGACCATTAGTCCAGGGCTGTTGACGTAGCCGGACTCGAGACATTGGCTGTGCTGCGACGACAGGCGACCACCGGCTCCGCTGGCACCGCGAACGACAATCGGGCAGCGCAGCTGCCCACCCGACATGTGGCGGATCTTCGCTGCGTTGTTCACAATCTGATCCATCGCTAGGATCGCGAAGTTCCAGGTCATCATCTCGATCACCGGCCGCAGACCCACCATCGCCGCTCCCACGCCGAGGCCCGCGAAGCCAAGCTCGGAGATCGGAGTGTCGACCACCCGCGCGCTGCCGAAGCGCTCAAGCAAACCTTGCGAGACCTTGTACGCGCCGTTGTAGCGCGCCACCTCCTCACCCATCAGGAACACGTTGGCGTCGCGCTCCATCTCTTCGCCCAACGCCTGATTCAACGCCTCGCGGTAGCTGATGTTCTGCATCACGCGGCTCCCTTCTTCTGCGCCTTGGCGGGAAGCGGCGGCTCGAGCTCCCAGGTCACGTTCAGCTCTTGACCACTGGGGTAGCTGGGCCACTTCACGTCCTTCGCGCCCAGCACGCGTTCTCGAGGACGAACGTCTTCATCGCCCGGCTCGACGTACATGTCGGTATAGAGTTCTTCGAGGCCCGTTTCCGCCGCCGCGTCTGCGAAGGCCACGGCTTCTTCGCAAATGTGCTTCTGCTGGTCGTCGATCGCGCTCAACTGCTCGGCAGTGGCGATCTTCTTTTCCAACAGCACGTCGCGAAGCCTTGGAATCGGGTCGTTCTTCGTCTTCGCTTCTTCGACCTCTTCCTTGGTGCGGTAGGTGGCGGCGTCCGACATCGAGTGCCCCCGAAAGCGGTAGGTCATCGCCTCGAGCAGCACCGGGCCTTTGCCCTTGCGGCAGTAGTCGCCAGCGTCGTTGAACATTTCCCAGCTGGCGATCGCATCCATCCCATCAAACGCTTCACCGCGCATGTCGAACGCCGCCGCTCGCTTGTGAATCGCCGGCTGTGCCGACACGCGCGAAACCTCGGTGCCCATACCGTAACGGTTGTTCTCACAGACGTAGATCACCGGCAGCTTCCATTTCGCAGCCATGTTCAGCGTCTCGTGGAACGCGCCCTGGTTCGCGGCCGCTTCGCCGAATGAGCACACCGTGACCCGATCTTCGTTGCGGTACTTCGACGCGAACGCCATTCCGGCGGCGAGAGGAATCTGGCCGCCGACGATTCCGTAGCCGCCATACCAATGGTGCTCGACGTCGATGAGGTGCATCGAGCCTCCTTTGCCTTTGCTGTAGCCAGACGACTTGGCGAACAATTCGGCCATGATCATTCCCGGGTTGGCGCCGCGCGCGATCGGATGCGCGTGGTCGCGGTAGCCCGTCATCATGTAGTCATCGGGCCGGAGCGCTTCGATCGCGCCCACCGCGACGGCTTCCTGGCCAGTGTAGAGATGGCAGAAGCCCTGAATCTTCTTCTGCCCATACGCCTGGCCGGCCTTCTCTTCGAAGCGCCGCATCAGGACCATCTTCCGGTACATCGTCAGCAGCACGTCGTTGCTCGGCGGCACGAAGCTTCTCCTCACTGAACGAAAGCGTCGCGCTCTTAAAAGAGCGCGACAACCGGTGACATCGCAGTGTTTGCCGCGCCGCAGCGCAAGACGACAGTATGTTCCTTCAAGGTGGCGCCCAAAGCCGAACTGCTTGAGATCACCGACCTGATCGTGGACTGCGATCCGATTACCCTTGAGCGACGGCCGGTCAACCGCGCGGCGGAGATCGATCGGCTGAACAGCCTGGGGCAACACCGAGCCGCGAAGTTGGTGGCCAGGCTTCCCGTGCGCGACAACAATCTGGACGAGGCGCACGTAGACGCGTTGTTCGTGCGCGCCCACAGCGAGCTGCAGCGACTCGAAGAAGAGTTTCTTCAAGGCGAACGGGTTCGATCTCTGGTGTGGCCGCTGCTGCAAGTGTTGCGCGATGCGAAGGTCAAAGGCCCCTACCGCGTCGTCGATGTCGGCTGTGGATTGGGCTACGTGACGCGTTGGCTCGCAGCCAAAGGCGGGTTGGGCGACGACGTCGAGCTGGTTGGGTGCGACTACAACCGGGCGCTGGTCGCGGCCGCGACGCAAGCAGCTCGCGCCGAGAACCTGCGCTGCGAATTCAAAGTGGCGAATGCATTTCGGCTCGCGGATCCAGCCACGATCTTCACTTCCTCTGGGTTTATTCACCACTTTCGAGGTGATCATCTGCCCCGCGTCTTCACCGAGCAGGACAATGCCGGAGCACAGGCGCTGCTTCACTTCGACATCAAACGCACCTGGCTCGCGCCGCTGGGCGCCTGGCTGTTTCACGAGAGCCGAATGCGTGAGCCGATCGCCCGTCACGACGGAACTCTGTCAGCCATCCGCGCCCACCCGGGCAAGGCGTTGCTCAGCGCGGCGCGATCAGGAGCGCCGGGCTTGCGCTTCACGCTGTTCGACGGCGAGGTGGGGCTGTTTCCCATCCTCCGCACCATGCAGGCGCTGGTCGGCGTTCGCCCTGCTTTGGAGCAAGCGCTGCGCGCAAAACTCGGAGTCGACGCGAGCCGCCTGGGACTTTTTTCGTGATCGCTGCGCTGCTGCTGGGGTCGCTGGCGATCGTCGACGCGGGCTTCTGCGGCTTTCGCGATGCGGCCGGAAAAGATCGCAGAATCGAAAAGCGCGCGTACTACCGGCGCGCGATTGCACGCGGGATGTTGTTGGGGCTCGCGATGGCGGTGGTGTTCTTCATCGCGATCGCGCTGATCGCCGACGTTGAGCTTTGGCCGGATCTCTGGGCGGTCGCGGCGCGGATGGTGGCGGTCTACGGCGCCTACGCGACGCTCGTCTTGGTGGCGCTGGGTGTTTACGAGCTGGCGTCGGGCGATCTGCGAGCGCTGGCGACGGTGGCGGTGCTGGGCCCGTTCACTTTGATTCGACCGCTGGTGATCGCCGCCGGCGCCGCCTGGGGGGCGATTGGAGCCAACCACGCCACCACCGCGATCATCGCGTGTCTGGCAGGGTCTGCGATGATCTGCTTCGAGTCAGCGCTGGGGATGGCGCGACGCAAGACCTAAGGCTTGAGCGACGAGCAGTCGGCGCTTCCCGTCAACATGTGAACCTGCAGGGGGTATTTGCCGCCCTTCTTGAACAACAACCATTCGGCTTCGGGCTTGTCGCATTTGAACTTCGCGTCGTCGGGCCCACCCAACTGCACCAGGTACTCTTCGGTCTTCGCGCCTTCACGCTCGCAGCCTCGACAGTTGCCTGCCTGACGCAGCGACACCGCGGGCCAAGCAGGCGTTGCGTCCAACCCGCCCTCGGCGACGACTGCGCGTGACCGCCGCCAGCGATCCACGGTGTACCGGCACTTGTCGTCGTACACTGGCTCTGAACGGTACTTTGTCTCGCACACGTTCTTGCGCTCGAAGGTGCCATCGCCGCGGTCGACGTCTTTGGTGTGACAGGTCTCGCCGTCGGGGATCTTCTTCGTCGAGCGCTCCTCGCGCGAACAACTCGTCGCGTAGGCATCCACCGGCACTGCGTCGCGCCACGCCGATTCGCTGACTTGCTGCAGCGCTTCGATGGCGATCTCTCGCTTCCAGCTGTGGCCTTCGACCGTCGCGCTGACTTCTTTCTTCCACATCACTGCAACCGCGATCAGCCCCACCACCAGCACCCCACCGCCAATCGCAGCCTTGGCTGCCAACCCCAACCCCGCCTTCTTCGTTGGCACCGCGACGGGAGCCACCGGCCGGTCGCTGCGTTCGGCAAGCGGGTTCACCGCGGCGGCTTCATTCAACGGGCTGCCGCAGTGGCGACAGTTGTTTGCCTTTGCTCCATTGGGCGTTCCACACGCGGGACACTTCAGATCGACCCCGTCGTAGGTGGTGTTCGCCGCGACCTCTTTGCCTGGAGGAGGAAAATAGCGCTTCTTTTCGTCCTGTGGAGCTCCGCAGCTTGGGCAATAGCGGTTCGTCTTGCCCAACAGTTGAGTCGTCTCGCAAAACGCGCAGTCCCACAGCATCTCGAATACGCCGCCGCTCGACTCCGCCATGGATCCCCTCGATTGCTGCTTAGAGACTTAGATCAGGCACGCTGATGATGCGCGCCAACAGCTCGACTGGACGACCCGAATGATCCGTCGCAGGTGAATCACCGTCGCGTCCGCGAAGTTCTTCGCATAGTCGTTCGCATGCGTCGGCTCATTGTCGAATGCCGCCATTGCCGAGTGGATCGCGTTTCGGTCTTCTCCGAAACGGCTTTCT
>JANOHG010000456.1:0-5368 GCA_031406375.1 Archangiaceae bacterium
GGCGTCCGGCAGCGCGCGCTGGTCATGGGCCGGCGCATCTCGTACAACTTCGCCAACCCCGCGCTGAAGACTGGAGCGATTCAGGAGGTCGTCGCCACCGACGACTCGCACGAACTGTACGATCAGCTCTTTCCTCCCGGCTCGGGAACAGGGCCGGCGCCACGCGCGCCGATCGTTGACAAGGTGCTCGAGAGCTACAAGCGCTTGCGCGATGGGAACCGCAGACTCTCGGCGGCCGACAAGCAGCGCCTCGAGGACCACCTTCAGCGGCTCGACGAGCTGCAGCGTCGGATCAACCTCACCGCGCCGCTCACGTGCGTGAAGCCCACGCGATCGGCGGACAGCAACCACTCTCTATATGGAACGAACTTCGACGTGGATCCCGCCAAGCACGCCACCTGGTACACGCTGCTCAACGACATCACCGTCGCGGCGTTTTCCTGCGGGCTGTCGCGCATCGCGACTGTGAAGGTCAACCCGACGTTCTCGGCCTACGCAGGCGATTGGCACCAGGACATCGCGCACAAGGCTGACCTCGCGGCCCCCACCGCCCAGGCGACGATCGCCGCTGCCCACCAGCGCTTCTTCCAGAACGTGTTCCTCGATCTCGCGCGCAAGCTCGACGCGGTCAGCGATGGCTCAGGCGGGACGCTGCTCGATCACAGCCTGCTGGTGTGGACCCAGGAGTCCGGCAACGTCACCCACAACAACTTCTCGATGCCGGTGATCACCTTCGGCGGAGCGGGCAAGTACTTCAACACTGGCCTCCACGTCGACTATCGGAACACCACGGCGGCCCTGGAACCCGCGTCGTACGAGAAGGAATACTCTGGGCTTTTCTACCAACAATGGCTGGGCATGAACCTGCGCGCGTTCGGAATTCCCCAGGCCGAGTGGGCCGAGCCGGATCACGGCGGCTACGGCTACCGCTTCGCGAGGCTGAGCTGGTCGCAGATCACCACGGCGCAGGCGTACCCCGATTCGATGTGGGGGCTGGCTGGCGAATCGCTGCCGTTCCTGAAGGCGGCCTGACTTCCCGCAAAGGGGGCGCGGGCGTGCGAGCGGCGTCACGCGTCGGCGACGACCACGCCTTTCCAGAAGGCGACGCGCCCGGCGATCTGCTTCGCCGCATCCGAGGGCCGCGGGTAGTACCAGGCGGCATCGGCGTTGGTCTGACCGTTCACCACGACGCTGAAGTAGCTCGCGGTTCCCTTCCACGCGCACGAGGTGTGGGTGCCGCTTCCCTTGAAGTACTCCTTCTTGAGCGCAGCCTCGGGAAAGTAAGCGTTGCCTTCGACGACGACGATGTCGTCGGACTCCGCGATCACGACGCCGTTCCAGCTTGCTCGCTTCATGGTGGTTCTCCTGAGTGGTTCAGCGTGCAACGAAGAGCGTGAGGGCGAGCGGCCAGGTCTCATCGACCCAACTCGGTGACGGCTCGAAGCCCGCCAGGTGGCCCCACGCGGTCAGCTCCGCCACGTTGAAGCGGTGGCTCGATTCCGTCCAGATGGTCTCGCCCCGTTCGAAACGAAGCTCGAGCGCGAGCCGTTCGAGCGAGACGTTACAGGCACGCGTCGCGCGCAGATGCATCTCGATGCGCCGAGCCGCCGCGTTCCACCGCGCTTCGTGCTCGAAAGCGGCCGGGTCAAAGTTCGCAGCCAGCTCGCGGTTGAGGCGAACCAGCACGTTCTTGTTGAACGCGGCGGTCACGCCCTGCGCGTCGTCGTAGGCAGGAAGCAGCCGCTCGACCGGCTTCTCGAGATCCGCGCTGAGCAGCAGGCCGTCTCCTGGTGCCAACGCCGCGCGAACGTCACGCAGAAAGGCGAGCGCCTCGCGGCGGTCGAAGTTCGAGAGGTTGCTTCCGAGGAAGAGGACCAGCCGTCGAGCACTCGAGCGCTCGGCCGTTGCGCGCTGGAGCCCGGCGATGAAGGTGTCCTGGACGCAGGTGACCGTCACCTGCCCGAGGACCTCGAGGTGGCGCCGGCAGCCCTCGAGCGCCGCGGCAGCGACGTCGACCGCGACGAAAGAGGTCGCCGCCTGGCGCTTCATCAACTCGACGAGCACCACCTGCGCCTTCTTCCCGTGCCCTGGGCCGAGTTCGATCAGCTCCAACGCGCCCGGCATGAGCGCGAGGACGGCGCCAACGTGGGTCTCAAGCATCTTCGTGTCGACCCGCGCGACCTCGTATTCCGGCAGCAGGGTGATGGCCTCGAAGAGCAGTGAGCCGAGCTCGTCGTAGAGCAGCGCCGAGGGGAGCGTCTTCTGGATCGACGTCAGGCCCTTACGAATCTCCTCAACCACGTGCAGCCCCCTTCACAAGCCGGAACTTGGCGAACACATGCTGGTAGTGCGGCTGGAACCAATTGCGGAAGCTCGGGCGCAGGAACGCAGCGTCGGTCGCCGCGCTCGCTCCTTTCAGGACGAAGTGTTTCCCATCGAAGAAGCGGGCCGAGTAGCCGGGGTAGAACGGCAGCGGCTCGAAGCCATCGAAGGGCGCGAAGACAGTCGAGGTCCATTCCCAGCCGTTCCCAATCAGGTCAGCGATGCCCAGCTGGGTTTCTCCGCCGACATGGCTGGCGCTCGCCACCGGGTCGAAGCGACCTCCACCAAAGTGGGCCTGCTCGCCGGGGCGCCACATCTCTGGGTGCAGCCCGTCGCTCGCGCGGTGCCACTCGGCCTCGGTCGGCAGCCGCGCGGACTTCCAGCGCGCATAGGCCGCCGCCTCGGCGTGGCTCACGTACACCGGCCAGCTTTCGGGAAGCGGGACGTCTCCGAACATGGCGCGCCACCACCAGCGTCCTTCGCGGAGCCGCCAGAAAGCAGGGTGCGTGATGCCTTCACCCTCTCTCCACGCCCAGGCCTCGTTGGTCCACAGGGCACGGTCGCGGTAGCCCCCTGCCTCGACGAACTCCAGCCAGTCGGCGTTGCTGACCGGGAGTCGCGCGAGCTCGAAGCCCGCCACGTCGACGGCGTGCTGCTCGTATTCGTTGTCCCAGCCCAGCCGCGGAGTCGCGCGTCGCGACAGGCCCAGCGTCGTGCGCCTGGGCTCAACGCACACCACGCTGGCGTCCCGCGGGCGAGGCACGGCCGCGGGCAGCGGACCACGCGCCTTGAAGTGGGGCTCGAGTCGCTGGAGTAGGTAGCAGAGCGTCTCGCCGTGCATCAGCCGGTGCTCGAGAAGAATTCGCAGCGCCCAGCCATCCTCGAGCCAGCCCGTAAGGGGCGCACGCGCGACGGCGTCGTTGACCGCGGCCCGAGCGTCCTGATTCCAGCGCGCGATCTCGGCGGGCTGGGGCCAATCGCCGATGCTGTCTCTCGGGAGGTCTCCTTCGACAGGGTCGATGCCGAGCGCGAAGAGCCGCTCGAAGAACACGTTGCTCGAGCGAAGCCCCAACCCATCACGGCAGACGAGGTTCCAGTCGAAGGCCTCGAGGTGCCCGAGGTAGAACACCAGCCGGTGACGCTCGGCGATGGGGCGCTCAAAGAGCCCCGCGGGGGTCAGTAGAGCGAACAGCGAGTCCGTCCACGCGCGCGCCTGGCCGAGCCGCCGTGCGATGGACTGGCGCAGCTCGGCCTCGTGCTCAGACATGCTCCAATATTATGCAGGTGGCGGCGCGGCGGCTTGACTCTTTGGTCGGCCGCCGGTTCACGCACGGTCGAGGGGTTGCGCCTTCAGCGCGATCTGACCTGGAAGACATTCGAGTCGACGGCCGAGCAAGCGCTGAAAGACTCGACGGTGCCTGGGAGCTGATCAGTCAGCCGCGACGCCGGGCATCGGCTTTTCGCCGTTTCTAGGGCTCTGCCGATGACGCTCGCGATCGTCCGAAGCGCCTTGCACCGCGAGAGGTTGTCACCTGAGAATGGCGCGATGGGGCGCAGCGGCAAGCGCGAATGGGGGTCTTCTCGACGACTCAACTGACGGAAAGACGATGACCACCATGCGCGCAATCGTGCTGGACGCGCCAGGGCCTCCCGAGGCGTTGAGGCTCCGAGACGTCCCAAAACCCGAGCCGAGGCCGGGTTGGGTACTCCTGCGCGTAGAGGCCTTCGGGCTGAACCGCTCGGAACTGCACACTCGAATCGGCCTCGCTGGTCCCGACGTGACCTTTCCCCGCGTGCTGGGGATCGAGGCGACGGGTGTGATCGAGGCGGCACCCGGCACCGATCTCCCGATCGGCTCGAAGGCCGTCGCGATGGTCGGCGGCATGGGGCGATCGTTCGATGGCGGCTACGCCGAGTACACGCTCGTGCCCGCGCATTGCGTGATCCCTGTTCAGACCGAGCTCGACTGGGCCCGACTGGGAGCGCTCCCGGAGGTCCTCCAGACCGCGTGGGGGTCACTGACCCTCGGAATCGGGCTCTCCAAGGGCGGAACGCTCCTCGTTCGCGGCGGGACCTCGTCGGTCGGGATGATGGCCACAGTCCTCGCGAAGCGCATGGGCGCGACCGTCCTGTCGAGCACGCGCCAACCGGAACGGGCAAGCGCCCTTCGAGCGATCGGAGCCGACCATGTCCTCGTCGACGACGGGCACATCGCACAGGCGGTACGCAGCGTCGTGCCCGATGGCGTCGATGGAGCTCTGGAGCTCGTCGGTGCACCCACGCTGCGCGACACGCTGCGCGCGTGTCGTGTCGGGGGGACTACCTGTTTCACCGGGATGCTCTCGAACAAGTGGATCGTGGAGCAGTTCTACCCGATCGAGTTCATCCCGACAGGGGTTCGGCTCACCGCTTACGGCGGCGACGCGGGCAATCTGCCGAGCGAAGTGCTGATGGACATCGCGTCGGCCATCCACCGGGGCGAGCTGCAGTGGCCGCTCGAGGTGTACGAGATGGAGGACATCGCGCGTGCGCATGAGGACATGGAGCAAAACCGAGTGGCCGCGAAGCAGGTGGTGCTGACGCGAAGGGCCCGATGATGGTCAGCAGGACGCTGCTTCCGCGGAAAATCGTCCTGAGCGCGGCACACGCCATGCCTCCGCCCGAGCGCCACGTGGGGTTTCAGCGCATCAACTTCGACTACGAATGTGGGCAGGACCCGTGTCATTCCGGCGACACAAAGCCTCATCGCGGTCGGCGAAACGCCGTGATGCGGGTCTTCTATCCCACCGTGGCACCGGAAACCGGCCGCGACCCCGCCAAAGACCGCTACTACGAAGCGTGCCGGCAAAGGATCCACCGCGCCTACCCCCGCCGCGCAAGCTACCCATGGTTCGCGCTGTTTGGAGAGAGCTTCGAGGCCTTCAACGCCGACCTCAACGACTGGCTGATGTGCGATGGAGACGACGTACGAGTGACCGCCTCTGAGAACGTGCCCATTGCGGGCGACGGGAGTGATCGCTTCCACGTGGTGTTCTTCTCCTCGGGC
>JANOHG010000466.1:0-1853 GCA_031406375.1 Archangiaceae bacterium
CAAGTCCAACCTCGATGGGATCATGCTCCACGCGCAGCTGTCAGCGATGGACTTCTACAAGCGCCATGGCTACGCACCCAACGGCGCGGTTTTCGAAGAGGCAGGCATGCCGCACCTCGAGATGAAGCGCCGATTGACCGCCTAACAAAGAGTTCCTTGGGAGACATTCAAATGAAGCTGTCCGAACGCCTCAGCCAGATTATCGCAGCGAAGAGCCTGTTGAAGCACCCGTTCTACCAGGCATGGACCGAAGGAAAGCTGAGTCAGGACGTCCTGCGCCGCTACGCGGGCCAGTACTGGGCTCAGGTGTCGTCTTTTCCGCGGTTCGTCTCGTCGGTGCACAGCCGCTGCCCGCAGATCGAGGCGCGCAAGGTGCTGCTCGAAAACCTGGTGGACGAAGAGCTGCACGGCACCGATCACCCCGAGCTGTGGATGCGGTTCGCAGAAGGGCTTGGCGCAACCCGCGCTGAAGTCGAGTCGCAGCAGCCGCTGCCCGAGACGGCCGCGATGGTCGACGGGTTTTTTAAGCTCGCAGCCAACGACTGGAAAGACGGCCTGTGCGCGTTGTACGCGTATGAGTCTCAGGTGCCCGAGGTCTCGAAGTCGAAGATCGAAGGTCTGAAGAAGTTCTACGGAATTCAGGACGATCGATCGCTGGCGTTCTTCAAGGTGCACCAGGTCTACGACGTCGAACACGCGCGCAAGGTGGGCGAGTTGATCGACCAGCACGCGGATCCTGCGCGTGCCGAGGCTGCGACGCAGAAAGCGGCCGATGCGTTGTGGGGCTTTCTCGACGGAATCGCACGCGAGGCCGGCATCACCTGCACGGTTCACTGAAAGACCGGCCCAATCGGGTCGGCGCCACGCCGCTGATCTCGTCGCGTCGCCCCATTGGAGATTTCCGCGCTCTCGCTGTTGCTGCTCAGCATGGCTGGCGTCGTGTTTGACGCCCTCAAGCCGCTGCGCCCCGAAGACCTGGGACGAAAGGTCCTGATTCGCGGTGAGGAGCACACGGTGATTCAAGCGATTAATCGCCAGTTGATGCACTACGCCAATCACATTGGTCAGATTATTTTCCTGGCGAAACATTTCCGCTCTTCCGAGTGGACTTCACTCAGCATTCCGCGTAACAAATCGCTTAGCTTCAATAAGTATCTGGACCAACGGGCAGCCGGTGAGAGAGGGCCAGACGGCGACCCCCCGGTTTGATGCGGCGGCGAAGTTCGTCGAGGAGTCAGACAAGCCGAGTGTTTAGCGTGGCTCGGTCAAAATCGGGTGATGGGTCAGCTTAGAGCTAAACTTAATCTCATTAGCACCTGGCTTCAGCCAGGTGAAAAGTGGTCTATGATCTCCTCAACCGTTTTAACGGTTTACCGGTGAAACCGTTGAAACGGTTACTCTAAAATTCTCCGGCTGAATCACCGCACTGAAGTGCGGTGTTAATGAGACCGTCAGGGGGGAATTGCGCTCTAAACCGGCGAATGCCAGATGCCTTTGGTGAGGGTTCATGTTTTTAGGATTACGAACGGCGATTTATCACGTTGCCGATATTGAAAAGGCGAAAACCTGGTACAGCTTGATTCTTGGTTTCGGACCTTACTTCGATGAGCCTTGCTATGTCGGCTTCAATGTGGGTGGATACGAACTTGGCCTCCAACCGAGTAGAGACGAAACAAATAAGGCCGAAGGAGTAGTAGCTTACTGGGGAGTTGAGGACGCTGGCGCAGCCCTGAAGCGGCTGCTTGAACAGGGCGCCACCGGCCACGAGGATCTTCAGGATGTTGGTGGAGGGATCAAGGTAGCGACCGTAAAGGATCCGTTCGGGAATCTCTTCGGTGTGATCGAGAATCCCC
>JANOHG010000494.1:0-3108 GCA_031406375.1 Archangiaceae bacterium
GTCGCCTGGTCTCGATGTGGAGCGGCGTTTGGATTTGTTGATTCCGGGGGGACGAGTGGGAAGTTGACGGTCGGGGCGGTGGATTCGGTGGTCGTTGCAGAATGTTCTGGCGGGTTGTCGGATTGTGCCGACTGCTCTCCGGTCTTCCCTGATTCACACGCGGTCAGCAGCGCCAGGACGAATACGCCGGCGACTAGAGAGCGGGACCGTGTCAGAAGGGCCATGTCATTCCCTTCCTCGGCATACCGACGGGTCGTCGCGAATTGACTACGACGAACAACTCACTTCGACGTGGGCGCCCCAGTCGGGGGGGAGCTTGGCGTATGGTTCGTGTTCCGGCTGCTCGTCGAAGGGATTCATCAGAATTCCTGGAACACCAAGCTCGAGCACCCGCACCGCGGTCTGCTGCGTTGCAATCGGGATCGTGACCAGGTGGCCGTCGACGCGGACCTCGGGCCCACCGTCGGGCTGATCAAGGTAGTAGACCTGCACGCGCGAGAAATCGTCGGGCCCTGCGCCCGGCTCGTCAAAGGACATCAACAGTGTCGACCCGACTGCGGCCTCGGCCCGAATTCCCGTCAGCCCCCAGGTGAGGCCTGAGGTCTTCACCGTCATCGCGTCGGTGATGCGCCAGGCGCCAAAGAGCGAACGCGCGACTCCGGCGGCTTCGAGCCGACTGGAAGTCTTCCCCGCTGCGACAAACCCACGGCCGGCGTAGCCAAAGCGCTCGGCCAGCAGACGACGCACTTCGTCGGTGAAAAAATGAGCGGCAGTATGCGAGGCGCCCAATTGTGCGATCCCCACCCGACCCGCGCCCGTCGTCTCAAGTTGCTTGAGCTTCGCGAAGAACCGCCTCAGTGCCTCGGGCTGCGACAGAAACGGTGCTGGAACACCTCCATCTAAGAGGCAGACACCTGCGTCTGCGGCGGCTTCGGGCACGCCGGAGTCCGGTGGGTGGGTGACGATGGAAGACACCGGGTGCGCGATGCGCCCTGAAGGTCGCGCCGAAGGTCGAGACGAGCGGCCTCCGCGCGGAGCACCCTTCGCGGCAGCCTCGTGCTTCGCGCGCGCTTTCTCGAGCGCAGTGTCAAGCATGTACCCCATCACGTCGCCGCCGGTTCCGAGCGGGTGGACGAGGTCACGGTTCATCAGCCCCGCAGCCCACCACGCAGAGATCGACCCTTCTCCCCCCATCGCCGCCTGCATGTCGTAGTAGGCGCAGCCGTTGGTTCCAGCGAGCTCTTTCATCATCCGGCCGACCTGTTTCGTTTCTGACCGGGTCGCGATTGTCTTGTCCATTCGCCAGACGCCCGCGTCGGGGGGCGAAGCGAGCAGACACGCGGCTTGCGGCACCGCGGACTTCACCCGGGTTATTAGCTGCTGCATCAATTCCTGGGCGCGCGCGGGCGTGTAGCGGCGAAGGGAAAGATCGAACGCATCGTTGCCGCCCAACATCAGGACGATGAGATTGGGTTTGCGGTGCGCGAGCTGCGCCTGGAACAACGCGAGGTCCTCTCGAAGCAGCACCTGCGCCGTCGCACCCGGCAATCCGATCGAGTCGAACACCAGACCCTTCGCGTCGCTTTCGAGCGCCACCCCATCGAGCCGCACGGGGCCGCCGAACGTCTTCAGCGTGAACCGCGTGACGTTGGCGGGCACATTGACGGTATGAAACCCCGGCTGACCTTCAGGGCCGTCAGTGGGAATCTCTTTGAGTAGGGTGCCGTCGGCGAAAGCGCGCACCACCCCGCCTCCTGGTTGGGTGAGCAGGAAGAGATCCGCGTGCCGGGTGCCCGTGGCGAGAAACGTGGTTTCCTGTGGTTTGTCAGCAGGCGCCGTGAAGGCGACGCCTGCGAGCCCCGCGACGCGCAGCGGTTTGATGATGTCGGTCACCTTCTCGATCACCCAACCGCTTGAGGCCGAGCCTGATCGCACCGTGCGCCCAGCGTTCCGGGTCGGACGATCGACGAACAGGTACCCCTTGCCGCCAGATCCATGCCTCGCCTGCAACAGCCTCCGCGTGACGTCGGTGATGTGGTCGGAAGCGATCAATGAGGTGCCCAACGTCACCACCCGAACCGATTCGGTCGCGGTGCCATCCGACAGCGCGCGCAGCGCAAGAAAATACGGAGTGAGCGCTGTCCTCGAACAATCCGGCGTCAGACAGGGATCTTCGACCGCCGTGTGCACGGCTTGCGCTCCTTTGATCAGCGACTCCCAGCGTTTGATTTCTTGATCGTTCGAACGCCCACCGACACCATCGGTGAGATCCATTTCTTCGAAGACCATCTCTCGTTCGGCAGGCTCATTGCCTTCAGCGCCGGCTGGATGCGGAGGCTCACGTGATCGCTTTGGCCAAAGCGCCAGCTGTACCGTCGCGCTGGGATCAGCGCTCAGCCCTGGAAATGGCCGCAGCGCTTCCGGAAGCGGAAGCACCGAGAGAATGACTGCGGTGACCAAAGTGGCGCCGATGGTCAAGCCAATCGAATGCAACTCAAAGAAGCTCGGAATGTCACTGAGCTCTGTGCCGCTGGACCGCGTTTGTCGCGCCTGCTGGCTCACCTGCGTTTCCCGTCGTCCCTGGGGCATGTGGGCCGTCAGCCTTTCACTGGCTCCATGGATCGACCGGGGGCGAAACACTTGCAGTGGCGACAAGACGGCAACGCGACGAGAAAACCGAGGATGAGGACGTTGCCCACTGCCCGTGCATCCTACGGTATGTGGCTTGGGATGCCTTCCGACTTCGCGCACCGAATGCCTGAGGCGATGAGCGACCTACCCGCCACGTTGTTGCGGTGGTTTGATTGCGCACAGCGCGATTTGCCATGGCGGCGCACGAAGGATCCGTACGCGATCTGGATCTCGGAGGTGATGTTGCAGCAAACCCAGGTCGCGACGGTAATTCCCTACTTTCACCGGTTCCTGCTGCGGTTTCCGACGGTGTTCGCGATGGCGGCGGCGCCGCTGCCCGACGTCCTCTCGCTTTGGAGCGGCCTTGGCTACTACTCGCGCGCGCGCAACCTGCATCGCGCCGCACAGGTGGTGGTCAGCGCGCATGGGGGTGTTCTGCCCACCTCTGTCGCGGCGCTCGAAGAGCTGCCTGGTTTC
>JANOHG010000501.1:0-6530 GCA_031406375.1 Archangiaceae bacterium
CAGACCTGCTCAAGCGGCCGCTAGAAGCCTTCAAGTACCTGCTTGGCGCGAGCGAGACGGGTGAAATACCGCTTGAACACTTCGTGCTCCAGCTTGACGAGGTGCTGATCGCCAGCAGCAACGAAAAGCATCTATTGGCCTTCAAAGAGCTGCCCGACTTTTCGAGCTTCAAGGGCCGAATCGAGCTGGTCCGTGTTCCTTACCTGCGTCGGTGGAAGGTCGAGCAGGAAATCTACGACGCGCAGGTCAACAGCACGACCGTGGGCCGGCACATCGCTCCACACGCGACTCGGGTCGCCGCGATGTGGGCGGTGCTCACCCGATTGAAGAAGCCGATCGCCGAGAGATACCCCCCCGAGGTCCGCTCGCTGATCGAGAAGCTGTCGCCGCTGGAAAAGCTGCGGCTGTATCAGGAAGGCCAGGCGCCCGAGCGCTTCACCTTGCCCCAGACGAGGGAACTGAAGAAGCACCTGCAAGGCGTCTACGAAGAGTCCGACAGCTACCCCAACTACGAAGGCCGCAGCGGGGCCTCGGCCCGCGAGATTAAGACCGCGCTGTTCAATGCCGCCCAAAGCGTCGAGTTCGAAGGGCTTCACCCGCTCGCAGTGCTCAAAGAGCTCATCGCGCTGTGCAAAGACAAGAGCGTCTACGAGTTTCTGCAGCAGGAGGTTGTCGAGGGGTACCATGATCACGAGGAGTTCGTTTCGGCCGTCGAGGCCGAATACCTCGAGCTGGTTGATCACGAGGTTCGCGACTCGATGGGCCTCGTCAGTGAAGCCCAGTACAAGGACCTCTTCGAAAAGTACGTGCAGCTGGTGTCGGCGTGGGTGAAGGGTGAAAAAATTCAGAACAAAGTCACCGGTGCGCAAGAGAAGCCCGACGAAGGCCGAATGGTCGAGTTCGAGACGATCATCATGGGCAAGGTCGAGGACGCCTCGGAGTTCCGCAAGGGGCTGATTTCGAACATCGGCGCCCACAAGATCGACAACCCCACTGGCGAGCTCGAGTGGCCGCGGATTTTCCCTGATCATTTCAAGCGACTGCGCGCTCACTTCTTCGAAGAACGAAAGAAGCTCCTGCGCCGAAACGTCGAGAACACCCTGAAGTTTCTTTCAGGAGAACAGGGCAGCTTGATGGCGCGCGAGCAGGCGTCCGTGCGCCAGATGCTCGATACAATGTGTCAGCGTTACGGGTACAACGATGCCTCGGCCCGCGATGCGATCGTTTTCCTGATTCGAAAGCGCTACCCGTGATGGCGAGAATGCCCCTCGAAACAGGCGGGAATAACGCAGCGCGCCCAAGAGTTACGCGTTCTTGGGTGGGGCGGTGTGGGCTGGTTCCCAAAACGCCCGTAGTATCTTGACTTTTTGGTCGTGATTTGGTGAATTCCGCGCCCCTGAATCCGCCCGGATCTCAGTTGAACCCAACCCGCGAGAGTCAAGCGGGCTTTTTACGCAAAGGCAACAACAAATGATCGATGGTCAGCTGCTGCACTTCTTTGGCGGTAAGGGAGGCGCAGGCAAGACGACGCTGTCTGCTGCGTTCGCCCTTAACCTGTGTGACAAACTCGGGAAGGACAAGGTGCTGTTGGTCAGCATCGAGCCGAACGGTGGCTTGTCGGACCTCTTCAAGAAGGCGCTGACCCACAAGCCAACCAAGCTGGTGACCGGAAAGGGAACCGGAGGGCTGTGGGCTTCGGAGCTTGATCCAAAGGAATTGGTAGAGCCGTTCACCAAGGCCTATCGTTCGGCGCTGCTCGCTTCAGCCACCAAAGGCGTGATCATCAACGCCGATGACGTTCAGAAGCTGCTCGACGTTTCGACGGCGAATCTGGGCGAGCCTGCGTCGCTGTTTCATCTCTTTGATCTGCTCGAGAGCAAAGAGTTTGACCGAATTGTCGTCGACGGATTGGGTGCTGCACACTGCATCCGCTTGCTCGATCACGCCACCAACCTTCGCCGCTTCGTGGCGCTTGTTCGGGGTGAGAAGCCCGGCAAACCCACCAAGGCCGCCGCGGCGACCGCGAAGGCGCCTTCGCCGCTGGATGCGTTCGCTGCGAGCTGCGACAAGGCGATTGCGTTTCTCAAAGATCCGACCCGCTTCGCGTTTCACCTCGTTGCGCTCGCCGAGCCGGTGCCCGAGGCGCAGACGCGCTTTTTGTTCAACGCGCTCAAGGAGCGCGCGACTCCGGTGGTCGAGATCATTACCGATCAGATCGAAGACGGAAAAGACAGCCGTGAAGTCGCCAACCGCCGTGGCCTTCAGGCGCCTCACGTGCGCAAGTACCAGACATTGGGAGTGCCGGTTGATCTGCTCCATCGGCGAATCGTCGGGCCGCGCGGTCAGGACGAGGTCAAAGCGTTCGCGAAAGAATGGATGAGCGGCAAGGAAACCAAGGCGCTGCAGTTCTCTGCAGCTGAGGGGCCTCCTGCGCTGGTGCGCGCGCCGTCGATGCCTCCGATTGCCGCTCCTCCGTTGCCTCCGACCCGGTTCATTTTCTTCGTCGGCGGAGGAGGCGTTGGAAAATCCAGCTGTGCCGCCGCTGCCGCAGTCACCCTGACTGAGAAGGAAGGGCCCGTTCTGCTCATCTCTACCGACTTCGCGCACTCGCTGTCGGACGTGTTGCAGAGTCGGCTCACCGACACCGAGACTCAGGTGAAGGGGACCAAGGGGCTGTATGCGCGTGAGATAGACTTCGCGACCTGGTTTGGAAATTTGCGGCGTCGCTTCCGCGATCGCGCTGAAGCCGCGTTTGGGCCCGAAGTGAAGGGCCAGGAGTTCGCGCTTGATCGCGAGCTCATTCGCAACTTCTTCGACACAGCTCCGGTAGGCATGGACGAGTTTGCTGCGATGAGCGCGCTTACCGATGCGCTGGTGCAAGAGCGGTTCAAGCGAATCGTGATCGACCCGGCGCCTTCGGGCGATCGGCTGCGGATTCTCGAGCTGCCGGCGATCGCAAAGGAATGGCTCACCCAGACGCAAGCGGTGATTGCCAAGTACCGCAATCGCGGTCTGGGCCCGCTGGCCGACGATCTGGCTGCGCTGCTCAAGCACGTTGAACGCTTCGAGGCTGCGATCATCAACCCTTCCGAGTGTCGATTCGTCGTAGTTACCCGTGGCGAAGAGATGGCGTTGGGTCCGGTCGAAAGGTTGGTCGAGTACCTCAAGGCCAAGAAGCTGCCAGTGGAACGCGTGCTGGTGAATCGGGTGCTGCCCAAGACCACCTGCGCAGTGACCGAAGAGCGCCGGCGGAATGAGCTCGAAGTCGCCAAAGTGTTCGAGAAAAAGATCGGCCTGCCGGTGACCGTGGCCCCTGCGTTGGGGCGTCATCCTGCCGGGCTCCGCGAGCTCAAAGCCTTTCGAACCTCGTGGTACGCGCTGTCGGCGGCACCTGCCAAGATTAAGGCCGCTTAACTCCTTGGTTTTGACGCACTGAGTTAGGATTTTTGGTGTATTTCGTCGCCCGCTCATGGCCATTCAGATTACCCACGCACTCGACTTCGAGCGGCCGCTGCTCGAGCTCGAGAAGAAGATTTCCGAGCTCAAGAAGCTTTCCGCGAATGGGGCGCACGACTTCACAGCCGAAATCGGCAAGCTCGAGAAGAAGGCGAAGCGGCTGCAGCAAGAGATCTTCAGCGATCTGAGTCGCTGGCAGGTCGTCCAGCTCTCGCGGCACAACGCCCGGCCGTACTTCCTGGACTACATCGCCTTTCTCTTCACCGACTTCAACGAGCTGTCAGGCGATCGTCATTTCGGTGAGGACCCTTCGATTGTGGGCGGCTTCGCACGCTTCGACGGGACGCCGGTGATGGTGATTGGTCACCAGAAAGGTCGCAGCACCAAAGAGAACATGGCGCGGAACTTTGGAATGCCGCGCCCGGAAGGGTACCGCAAAGCACGCCGGCTGATGGATTTGGCAGCGCGCTTCAACCGCCCGTTACTCACGTTCATCGACACCCCTGGCGCGTACCCAGGCATCGGCGCCGAAGAGCGCGGTCAGGCGGAAGCGATCGCGGTCAATCTGGAGGTGATGGCTGGCTTGCCGGTGCCAGTCATTTCGACGGTGATTGGCGAAGGTGGCAGCGGCGGAGCGCTGGCAATCGGCGTTGGCAATCGGGTGTTGATGCTCGAGAACAGCATCTACAGCGTCATCAGCCCAGAGGCGTGCTCCTCGATTCTCTACCGCGACGCGTCGATGGCCGAGAAGGCTGCCGACGCGTTGAAGGTGACTGCCCGCGATCTGCTCGAGATGAAGGTGATCGACGAGCTGATTCCCGAGCCGCCCGGCGGAGCCCATCGCGATCCGACGCGCACGTCCGAATCGCTGGCCAAGGCGCTGAGAAAGCACCTGAGCGCGTTGTCGGGTTTGTCACCCGAAAAGTTGATCGAAGATCGCTATCGAAGGTTCCGGACCTTGGGTCCTTTCATTGGACGTTGAAAAAGAAAAATGCGCCCACTTGTTCCTGATTTCATTCAGACCCTGAAGCCGTACGTGCCGGGCAAGCCGATCGAAGAGACCGAGCGCGAATACAACGTCACCCACGTCATCAAGCTCGCATCGAACGAGAATCCGCTGGGGCCTTCGCCGCTGGCAGTCGAAGCGATTGTGGCTGCGGCGAAGAAGGTGCACCTCTACCCTGACGGCGCGTCGTATTACCTCGTGCGTCGGTTGGCGCAGCACCTCAATGTCGAGCCGACCGAAGTGTTCGTCGCCAGCGGCAGCAACGAGATCATCGAGCTGGTGATCCGCACGTTCACCAACCCGGACGACGTGGCGCTGCTGAGCGCAGGCAGCTTTATGATGTACAAGGTCTCGCTGCAATCGCATGGGCGACGCTTCGTCGAAGTTCCGATGAAGGCGGGTTACCAGTACGACCTCGAAGCGATGGCCGCGGCGCTGACGAAGCAAACTCGGCTGGTGTTTCTGGCCAACCCTGACAATCCGACCAGCACTGCATTTGGCAAGGCTGAGCTTGACGCTTTTCTTGCCAAGGTTTCCGAAGACACGCTGGTGGTGCTCGACGAGGCGTATTTCGAGTACGTCGATTGGGCCGAGTACCCCAACGGCCTCGACTACTTTCGCAAGCTGCCCAACCTGCTCGTCCTGCGAACGTTTTCGAAGATCTACGGGTTGGCGGGGGTGCGGCTGGGCTACGGGGTGATGCCGGCGAAGTTCGTCACCTACTTGAACCGCACCCGCATGCCCTTCAATCTCACGTCGCTTGCGCAGGCTGCGGGGCTCGCGGCGCTGGATGATGTCGAGCACCTGCGCACCACCCGCGAAACGACCTGGCGCGAGTTGCGCTTTCTCGAGACTCAGCTGCGCGAATTGGGAATTCCAGTGCCGACCAGCCGCGCGAACTTCGTCTTCGCCGACCTCGGTCGACCCGCTGGCCCCGTTTACGAAGCGTTGCTGCGAAAGGCGATCATCACCCGCCCGGTACCGGGAAGTGGCTGGCCGAACGCGTTGCGAATCTCGGCCGGTTTGCATGCGCAGAACGTGCGGTTGGTTGAAGCGATGCGCGAGATTCTCAAGGCGTGATGACCGGTCGACCTTTGATCGTAGCGATCGATGGCCCCGCCGGAGCGGGCAAGTCGACCGTTTCGAAGATTCTCGCCCGACGGCTCGGTTTTGCGCTGGTGGACACCGGCGCCATCTACCGCTGTGTCGCGCTCGCGGCCCGCGACCAGAAGGTTCCCTTCGATGATGACGAGAGGCTGGTAGTCCTGCTCGATGAGCTGAGCATCTCATTCAGGGTCGAGGGCGAGAACAACCACGTCTTCCTTGGCAGTCGTGACGTGTCAGAGGCGATTCGTTCGCCTGAGAATTCTTTGGCGGCAAGCCAGGTCAGCAGCCGTCCCGTCGTTCGCGCCGGGCTGCTCGAGCTACAGCGGCGGTTGGCCCTGGCCGCCGAGTCGGGGGCGATTCTCGAAGGGCGTGACATCGGCACGGTTGTCTTCCCAGATGCAGATCTGAAGTTCTTTCTTCACGCGGATCCCACCATCCGCGCGCGTCGCCGCTTCGAAGAGCTGTTTCAGAAGGGCAACGAGAAAACGCTGGATGCGGTGCTCAAGGAACAGACCCAACGCGATCGGGAAGACAGCGAGCGCGAAGCCGCACCGCTGAAGGCCGCAGATGACGCGGTGCACGTCGATTCGTCGGCGATGCCACTTTCGCAAGTCGTGCGTCAACTCGAAGAGACGGTTCGCGCGGCGCTTTCGAACCGCGCATAGACTGGCCACCTTGTTTGACGCCGGCACAGAACGCGCGATCGAGGAAGAGCGCGAGCGGATGATGGGGCTGCTGCGCCGGATTCGGTTTGTCGGCGCCGCGGTCTGGGCGAGCGCAGTGGTGGTGAGCAGTTTGTTTCCTTCCGAGAACACCACCCAAGAGCTGAAGAGGTTCGGGTTACCCCCGTTGATCTATCTCGTCTTCGCGGGCGCGCTTTGGGCCGCTGGAAGTTCGAAGCGCCTGAAGCTGCTGAGCGTGTGGGCGGTACCGTTAATCGACATCCCGACGGTGGTGTTCA
>JANOHG010000521.1:0-2487 GCA_031406375.1 Archangiaceae bacterium
CCAATGCGGTCTGACATAGTCAGTGCCTCTTCCTGGTCATGTGTCACGAACACAAAAGTGATGCCGGTTTCCAATTGCAGGCGTTTGAGCAAACGCGGCTGCTCGAGCAGGCTTCCTCGAAGAAGACGCGCGTCGCTTTCAAGCAGGTGAGCGTGACGTTGTCGCACGTCAGCCCAGCGGCGCAATCACTGGCCGTCATGCAGGCGCCCTTCTCAGCGACGAACGCCTGGCAGGTGCCAGCGAGGCAACGGGTTCCGACCACGCATTGATTCGAGGTGAGGCAAACCCCACCCACAGCAAGGCGCTCGACGCAGTTGAGCCCTGCGCAGTAGGCAGCCTCGGCACATTGAGGAAACGCCAATCGGCACGCTTGCCCGGTAGCAGGAAGCGCCACGCACTTAACGGTCGTGTTGTCGCAGAAATTGTCGCCGTCGCAGGGCAGCGCACCCGAGCAAGCTGCTGCGGATTTCCCCCCCTTCGAGCAGATTCCGTTGGCGTCACAGGTGAGGCCAGCGTTGCAGGTGCCCGCACCCGCGGTGGTGGCAGAAGGGCGACAGGGCTGATCTGCTGCGCCCGCGTCTTTGCACGACCGTTCACACCCGACTCCGATGCAGCGCTGATTGAGATCGCGGCAGTGCGCGTCGACTTCACATGTGCTGCCAGAGGCCCCCGCCGGCTCGATGGCGGCCAGACACGAAAGCAATAAGTGGATGCCGTCACGGGTGCACCCGCTGCTCTTGAGGTCGGCCAGGCACTTGGTGGTCAGCTTCTCGTTCAGCTTGAACAACCCGCGGCTCGACTCGTTCGCACGCACGCCGCACGAGTTGAGCCGAAGGCTCTCGATGCAGTCCTTGCGGTGCGACGCCGCAAACCGGTTGCAGCTAATTTGTTGGTCACAGTAGCGGGCGGCAATCTCGGCGCAATAAGCACCTGAATTCGCGCTCGGATTCGAACCACACGAGACGGCCAAACCGGCCAACAACAATGAGATGTGACGCATCGCTTTCCCCTTCAAACTCAACCGGCCTGAAAATGGCCGGCACCTTAACGGACCCGCACCCCTCACGCCGGGAAAACCACGGGAGGATTGGCCCGGTTCAGCCAGAGCCTCTGTGCTGTAGCGCAATGGCTCGATCGGTTTGGATTCCCCTACGGTCGCAGCGTCGGGCGGGTCAGTTGCTCAATCACCGCGCCCATCGTCTGCGGCCGTTCGTTCGGCTTCTTCTTCAGCATCTGAAGAATCAGCTTCGAAAGGAGCTTCGGTGCGTTCGCCGGCAGGGCAGCTGGCTCGTCGGTCATTTGCTTCACCATCACCACCGATGGTGTTTCCCCCGAAAATGCCGGCAAGCCACAGAGCATCTCGTAGAGGATCAACCCCAGCGCGTAGATGTCCGACCGATGGTCGACGACCTGTCCTGCCGCCTGCTCAGGAGACATGTATTCGGGGGTCCCCACCACCATTCCGAACGCGGTCAGCGCGCCGCCAGGCGATGGCGACAAGACTTTCGCCGCTCCAAAGTCGAGGACCTTCACGAAGTCAGGGTGCCCAGGCTCCTGCATCAGCATCACATTCTCGGGCTTCAAATCCCGGTGAATAATCTTTTCCTTATGGGCTGCAAAAAGCGCTCGAGCAATCTGCACTCCGATGTGAACGATGCGGGGCAACGCGAGCGGGCCGGCTGCCAGGTGACTTGAGAGGGTGCGACCGTTGAGAAACTCCATCACCGAATACAAGCTGCCATCGGGGGTACGCCCGAAGTCCGAGATGTCGACGATGTTCTGTTGTCCGATGCGGCTGGCCGCGATCGCTTCACGCTTGAAACGGCCGATGAACTCCGTCACGTCCGACAGCTCAGGGTGCATCACTTTCACCGCGAACGCTTTGCCGAGCACGACATGCTCGGCGCGGTAAACCTCACCCATACCTCCGGCAGCGATCCTGCCGACGATGCGGTAGCGCCCATCAATGACATCGCCCCGCTCGAACGGCTTGCGCATCGGAAGATCCGCGGGCGGTGCAGGCGGCGGCTTGGGGAGGATTTTGTGAAATACGGTCGGCGCCAACGACGGGTCCTGCGAGTCGCCCGCGCGGCGAACATGGATCGCCGTCTTTCCCAACAACAATACCGTGCCCGCCATCACCCGCGACTTCTCGCGCTTCACTCCATTCACCTTGAGCGCGCCAACCCCCGATAAATCTCGAACCCACCACCCCCCGTCTTTGCCTTGCGCCACCTCGGCATGTCGCGGCTTCACTGCGCTCTTGGGAAGTCGCACTTCACAGGCAGGGTCCGAACCGATGGCGAACCGTTTTCCGGGGAATGGCATCGGGACGGAGTCGTCACCGAAAATCAGCTCGAGGTCGGTCATGCGGCGTGAACGAACCTAATACGACATGCCCGGTCGGCAAGTCGAAGCGATGGGCACCTGCTGGCGCAAAGGAATGCAATGTTTGGTGGCCAGAAAGAGCCCCGGCTGCGAAGGGGT
>JANOHG010000551.1:0-1624 GCA_031406375.1 Archangiaceae bacterium
CCGGTTCGGTGGCGGTCGCGTCGGAAAGGAAGACGTTCGGGTCGATGCGTACGGACAGGTCGATGAGCTCAACGCCTGCATCGGGGTCGCGCGCGCCGAAGGCCTTGGGTTGATGGATCTTCTTGCGGGTGCCATTCAAGACCAGCTGTTCACAGTGGGCGCAGTGTTGGCGACTCCTGCGGGCAGCAAGGCGCAGGCGGCGATTCCCAAAGTCCAACCCGAATGGGCCAAACAGATGGAACGCGCGATCGACGCTTTCGATGCAGAACTGCCAGAGCTCAAGTCCTTCATCCTTCCCGCAGGAACCAAAGCCGCTGCAGCGCTGCACCTCTCGCGCACCGTTTGTCGTCGCGCCGAACGACGGGTCGTGCCGCTGTTCCGAGCGGGAAAGGTCGGCGACGAAGTCATCGTGTATCTCAACCGATTGTCAGATCTGCTTTTCACGATGGCGCGCGTCGCCAACTTTCGCGCGAGCGTGCAGGACGTACCGTGGACGCCGGCGAAGCCGTAACGCTTTCCTCCGAGCGCATCACCCTCTGGGCGAAAGCCGCGGGCTTCGAGTTGGTGGGCTTCGCGCGCGCCGAGCCGATTCCTCCCGAAGCGCTGACGCAGTGGCTCGAGGCCGGGTTCGATGCGGACCTCGATTGGATGGGCGAGCGGTTGGCTGATCGCCTCGATGTTTCCCGGCTGGTTCCCAACGCGAAGACGGTCGTCGCGCTCGCGTGCAACTACTGGAGCACCGACGATTCCTCTCCCATCGCCCGTTACGCCCGT
The DNA here is from genome assembly GCA_031406375.1 of Archangiaceae bacterium. Classification (GTDB taxonomy): domain Bacteria; phylum Myxococcota; class Myxococcia; order Myxococcales; family Myxococcaceae; genus JAGSPQ01. The sequence continues at coordinate 775 of JANOHG010000551.1, forward strand.
GGCCGCGACTACCACTACACGCTCAAAGATCGCCTTCGCGCGCTGAGGCGAACGCTGCGCGCGGAAGCTCCGATGGTGAAGGACTACGGTTCAGTCGACGCGACGGCGGTGATGGAAAAAATCTGGGCTGCGCGTGCGGGCCTCGGCTACGTCGGCCGCAACAGTTGCCTCATCACCCCGCAGTTCGGCTCGTGGGTCTTGCTGGCTGCGCTCATCCTCGATGCCCAGGTCGACGTCTACGCCCAGGGACCTGGGGACGATCGCTGCGGCGGCTGCAACCTCTGCGTCAGCGCATGCCCGACCAGCGCGATCGTCGCGGATGCGACGGTTGATGCGCGACTGTGCCTTTCGTACCAGACGATCGAGAACGAGGCCGAGATCCCAAGCGCGTTGCGCCCGGCGATGGCCGACCTCGTCTTTGGCTGCGACATTTGCCAAGACGTATGCCCGTTGAATCAGACTCCGCTGGTGGCCCATGAACGGTTTGCACCGCGACCGATCTCTTCGCTCACAGTGAAGCAGTTTGCGGCAATGACGCCGGCTGAGTACGCCGCGCTTTCTCCCGGGACTCCGATGGTGCGCGCGAAGTATGACGGCCTGAGGCGCAATGCCGCTTATGCGCTGGGAGCGACGCGCGATGCGGCCGCGCGAGACGTGCTCGAGCGCCTCACCGTCGATGAGAGCACGAAGGTGCGTGAAGCCGCGCTCTGGGCGCTTGCCCGGCTCGTCAATTGCCGCTCGCCTGACATGCCGTAACCACCATCGACCAGATGCTTGGGCATTGCGATGCGCGGTGGTGATACGATGCCATGATGCAACCACCCGACGAGAGCCAGCCTCTCGACGATGA
>JANOHG010001028.1:0-3359 GCA_031406375.1 Archangiaceae bacterium
GGGCCGGTCTCGGCGTCGCGATGCGGGTCGTCTCGCGTGCCGGTCACCCTTCCGTCGTAGTGAACGGATGGGCTGATGGCAATCGACGGGAAAAGCTTCGGTCGCAGGTCACCATTGCTTTTCAGAACAATCGAAAGCCCAGCCCAATCCGAATCGCCCAGCCAGCGCGGTACTGAGTGACTCCCAGTGGCTCCTTGATCGCGTCGAGCCCCACATTGGCCATCGCGAACCCAGACATATTGCCGCCGAGGTGAACTTCGGCCCCCGCGCCAACGGTGGGGATAACGTGTGAGCCCTGGCTCGTCAGCGCGATGGACCACGGCAAATCGAACAACACCACGCCCGCGACGGTGTCGGTAAAGCGAAGGGTGGTAATGAAGCCGACTCGCGGGCGGAGCGCGACATAGGCGAAGTTCGCGCGATCGTAATACCGGGTGCCCGAGTTGGCCTCCACGCCCAATGCCACCGTCGGAGCCATCTGAATGATTCCCTTTTCGTACACCCGGAACCGCAGGCCTGCTTCAAGAGATCCCGCCCCGAGCAGGTAGTTGAACATCAGCTTCGCTTCGACCTCCAGAATCGAGAACCCCTGACGAAAACCACCTCCCAGTTCGGGTGCGCCGAGCATCGCGTACACGCTCATCGCCCCTGACGGCAGCGTTGCGGGCGCGACGACTCCGCCTACCCGGCGATCGGTCATCGAGGAGACGTGGGGTTCTGAGGATGAGACGGGCGCTTCGGAGACGTGCGCTTCAGAGACGGTGATTTCGACCGCCTTTGGGCGAGCCGGAGTTGCGCTCAGGGACGCTGCGATGACGAGTGCGGGTAGGAGCATGACGTCGCGCACCGTAAGCCTGTTTTTTGACGAGCTCCATTTTTCGCTACAGCCTTGTGGCATGAGCGAACTGACCGGTGATCGCCGTACCCGCCGTCGCGAAGCCGCTTACCTGCAGCGCCGTCGGTATCCGCGTCTCGCCCTCGATGTCGATTGGTTCGTCGAGTCGGAAGGGTGTTCGACGCTGGGACGTGGACTCGAGATCTCGCCCCGCGGCGCGATGCTGCCGCTGGTTTGTGTGGGCAAATTCAGCAGTGAAGTGACGCTGTACGTCGCCCTTCCACACCGAGCGAAGATGTTCACGGCCCGGGCGCACGCCGCGCCCCGCAGTGAGCGCGGCTGGGTGATTCAGTTTCACGAAGTCGCGCCCGAGGATCTCTGCCTGCTGGCTAAAGCGCTGATCGAACAGCACGGGCTGGGTGCGGTGCCTGGTCTCGAACGAAAGTACGCGCGCTTTGCGGGGCTGGAGCCGAGAACGTTGCTCGATTCGCGCTGAGCAAGGTGGCTGATGTAGGATTCCGTACTTCTGGCCCTTGGAGGACATTTCGTGACAACCCCTGCGCCCGCAGATCGGCTCTTTGTACCCACCGCTTCTGCTGAGATCCATCCACCGCAACAGATCTTGCTCGTCGAAGCCGACGAAGGATCGCGATCGGTGTTGTTGGTTGCGCTTGGTCGCGAGGGCTTCGAAGTGTTGAGTGTCTCGAGCGCTTCCGAAGCGAAGCAGGTGTTGGCTCGCAGCACGGCGTTACCCGAGATGATGGTGGTTGCCAGTGAGCTGCGAGAAGAGAACGGCTTCTCGTTGGTCGCTCAGCTGCGAGGCGATCGGCGCACCAGCATGCTGCCTGTCTTGCTTCTTGCGAAGGAGAACGCGCCCCAGTTCGAAAAGCTTTCGAGGCTTGTCGGCGCCGATGAGATCCTCCTCAAGCCGGTTTATTCACGTGACGTCGCCACCCTCGCGCGCCTCCAGTTGTGCCCGTTGGGAAAGGACGGGGGTCGGATTCTCGACTGCGCGACAGTTTCGATTTCGCACGTGCTGCGGGCAGTCCTTTCCACTTCGCGTTCAGGCGTAATCGATACGGAAGAGGGCAGGGGCCACATCGCGTTTCGCCGTGGTCGGGTGCTCGACGCGAACTTTGATGGGCTGCACGGAATCAACGGGCTGGTGCGTTCGCTCGCGCTGTCACGCGGCACCTACAAAGTCACCGCCCGCCCGCTCGCGTTCGATGCTGCATTCCATTGCACAGGCAAAGAGCTTTCCAGCGTCGTGTTTCCGAGGCTTCAGCGTTGGGAAGAGTTGGCGGCGCGCTGCCTGCCGATGGACGCGAGGCTCGGGCTTGATTTCGCCGCGCTTGCTCGCGCGCTAAGCACCATGCCCGACGCCGTGAATCCGGTGGTACGGCTGTTCGATGGCATCCGAGACGTTCGACAGGTGCTGATGGACAGCCCCCTTGACGAAATGGTGACTCTCGAGATCGCGACCCGCCTTTATTTGATGGGTGTGGTGGTGGGGGTCAAACCTCAAGAGCGTACCGATCGGCCCCGGCGCAGCCCGCGGCTATTCGAGCCGAAACCGGCCGAGGCAGCCGAACGGAGTGATCAGCTCTTTCCAACCGGCGCGCCGACCGGGCAAGTGCTTGCCGAGGTTTCGGCTGTTGATGAGAATTGGGAAGATGAGACGCGAGGTTCCGGCCATCGGATGGCCAGCGATCCATCGGAAGGGTGGTCGACCACCCGTACGGTGGACCCGGCTCGCGCCCAGGATCTTGCAGCGGAAGCGCAACAGCAACTCAACGCCTTCAATATCCAGCCGGTTGTCGAGCACGAGGGTGCTCCTGTTTTCGCGACCGATCTGATGGAATTCAGCATCGGTGAAACGGTGGCTGAACAAGCGATGGAAAGGGCGCTCGCCTCACCAATTCCGCTCGTCGAGCTCGCACCCAAGGTCGGCGCGATCCAGGTGCAGCGGTCGGTTCGCGACCTTGAGGACGAGTTCTTCAATATCGAAGGTGCTGCGGTTCCTAGGATTCAGAACGACACCCCCTCGGTCTCGCAAGCCGTTCTCGGCTTATCGATGAACGACGACGACGAGGTTTTGCCCGTTGAACAGAGCCGGATCAGCACGCTCGGATGGCTGGTAATCGTTGGGCTGCTCGTCTGCGCGACGTCGATCACTGCGTGGCGGTTGTCCGCGAACAACCCAACGGCAGAAAAGCCCGCCACTGCTGCGGTTGTGCTTCCGGCGGTGGTCGCGCCCGAGACCCAACCTGAGCCAATCCAGCTTGCGACGGATGAGGTTGAGCCGCTCGAACCGATTCTCGAGATTACCCCAGTTGTCTCGCAAGACTCCATCACCCAGCAGCTCAAGCTGGCTACCCGTTTGTACGACGAGGGCAAGCTGACTGCGGCCAAGGCCGTGCTGGACGAGGTTGTCGCCCAGGACCCATCGAATACGACCGCGTGGTTGCTGCTTGGGTTTGCGCGCTTTGACAGCCTTGACGCCGCCGGCGCCGAGGAAGCGGCG
>JANOHG010001030.1:0-1266 GCA_031406375.1 Archangiaceae bacterium
GAAGGTCGACGTGGTTGGCCCGGTGTGCGAGTCGAGCGACGTGCTGGGGTACGACCGACTGTTGCCTCCTCAAGAGCAGGGCGATTTTTTGGCGGTGATGAGCGCCGGCGCATACGGAATGAGCATGGCGAGCAACTACAACGCAAGACCTCGCCCTGCCGAAGTGCTGGTGGACCAGAAGGGGTACCGCGTGGTCCGGCGGCGCGAGTCGTTAGACGACTTGTTAAGAAACGAAACGCCGTAACAGGAGCAAGACGATGAAACTCGAAGGCTCGATGACCGCGCTGGCCACTCCGTTCAAGAACGGAGCGCTTGACGAGGCGGCCTACAGCGGCCTGGTCGATTACCAGGTCGAGAACGGCACCGCGGTGCTGGTGCCGATGGGCACCACCGGCGAAGCGGTGACGATGAGCGCCGAAGAAAAGGCGAATGCCGTCGCCGTCTGCATCAAGGCCAACAAGGGTCGGGCAAAGGTGGTGGCGGGGGCTGGAAGCTACAGCACGGCCGAGACGCTCGAGAACGTGAAGCAGGTCCGTGAGCTCGGAGCCGACGGCGCGCTGATTGTCACGCCCTACTACAACAAACCTACCCAGGCCGGCCTCGTCGAGCACTACCGCACGATCGCCAAGGCGCACCCGGGTTTTCCACTGGTTGCCTACAACGTCCCAGGCCGCACGGGGTTTGATCTGTTGCCCGAGACGGCGCAGCGGCTGTGCGACATTCCAGAAGTGGTGGCGCTGAAGGAAGCGACGGGTTTGGCGCTGCGCGCGCTGGACGTCTACGAGAAATGCGGCGATAGAATGACGCTGTTGTCGGGCGACGACTTCGTGGTGGCGCCGTTGATCGCCTGTGGAGCGCGTGGCGTGATTTCAGTTTCTTCGAACATCGTTCCGCGCCAGATGGCTGACCTGGTGGCGGCGGGGTTGAAGGGCGATTTCAAACGCGCGCGCGAGATTCAGCTTCAGCTGGCGCCGCTGCATCGGCTGCTCTTCAGTGAGTCGAACCCGATTCCGGTGAAGATGGCGCTGCATCTGATGGGGCGTTTCGGTTTGGAGATCCGTTCTCCGCTGACGGTGATGACCGAAGCGAACGCCGCAAAGCTCAAAGAAGAGCTTCTGCGGCTCAAGTTGATCTGACCTTGGAGCGCTGATGGCCACCCGCATCGCAATCACCGGCGTCACCGGACGCATGGGCTCGGCGCTGGTGCGCATGGTGCGAAGTGACCCAAGGTTCAAGTTGGTCGGCGGCAGCGAGCGCAAAGGCCAC
>JANOHG010000581.1:0-4130 GCA_031406375.1 Archangiaceae bacterium
GCTCTCGCCGCGGCGGTCTTCGTGCTCGCCTGCATGGGCCTGTCGGTGCGCGCAGTTCTCGCCCAGTCGCGCGTGTGTGAGGAACCCGCGACCCAACTCGCTTCGGTTTGGAACAACCCGCGCCGCGACGCGGTGAAGCAAGCAATCATCGGAATCAAGGCACCGTGGGCAACGTCGATGGCCGACGTCACCGCCCGCGCTCTCGACGCCCGCGCCGCGGCGTGGGTCGCTTCGTCGAAGGACGCCTGTGAGGCGACTCGACTTCGCGCCGAGCAGTCTGAGGCTGCGCTCGACCTGCGCGCGAGGTGTCTGCAACGCCGCCTTGCCGAACTCGACGCACTCGTCACCGTGCTGGCAAGCCCCGACGAGTCGGTGGCGCGAAAGGCGAGCGACGCGGTGGGTGCGTTGCCTCTGGTGCAGACTTGCAGCGATCTCGACGCGCTCACCAGCCTGGCGCCGTTGCCCTTCGACCCCTTGATGCGCGCGAAGACGCTTACGATGCAAGCGCGTTTGGCGCAGACGTTTGCTCTATACGCTGCGGGCAAATACGAGCTGGCCCTGCCAAAAGTAGAAGCGCTGGCGGCCGAAGCGAAGAGCCTTGAATACCCTCCGCTTGAGGCCGAAGTGCTCTGGCAGCAAAGCCTACTCGCCTTCGAAACGAACGACCTCAACCGATCGTATGCCTTGAGCATCGATGCGCTGCTGCTGGCCGAACGCGGCCGCGATTGGGAAAGAGCGACCGACGTGAGACTCGACCTCGTCGTCACTGCACGCGCGATGAGTCGGTTTGACGACGCGTTGCTCCACTCACGGCACGCCCAGGCCTTGCTGGCAACTCGACCGGATCCGGTTCGCACGGCGAAACTCGAGACGGTCACCGCGCTCGCCTTGAGCTGGGCGGGGCGGCACGCCGAGGCGCACGAGCATGCACAGCGGGCGGTTGCCGCCGCTGAGCCTTTGAAGGATCCGCTGCGGATCACAGCCGCGCTGTACGCGCGAGCGGCGGCCTTGATGAAGCTGGGGAAACGAGAAGCGTCCTTTGACGACGAGATTCGAGCGGCCACCATTCGCATCGACCTGCTCGGGCCTGATCATCCTGACTCGGTGATGGCACTCTTCAAGCTCGCTGGCGTTGCGGCCGACCGAGGCGAGTTTGGCACGGCTGAAAAGCAAATGCGGACGGCGATCGAAAAAGGTCAGCTCGTCTTCGGGCCCCGCCACCATCGAATGGGGATGATGAGGTCGCAGCTCGCCGACGCGCTGCGAAACCAAGGCAAGCTCGAAGAGTCGAAGCGCGAAGCCGAAGCGGGCTTGTCGATTCGCATCGAGACCCACGGACGCGACCACCGTGATGTCGCGGTGTCACTCGAACAACTCGCCGAAGCACAGCTGCGACTTGGGGAGCCAGCGCTTGCACTGAAGCATTTTGGCGAAGGCGCGCAGATTCTCGAAAAGGTGTTAGCGCCCCAAAGCGTCGAGGTCGCCGATGCGCGGGTCGGTGAAGTTCGCGCATTGCTTCAATTGGGTCGCGCGAAAGAAGCGCTGAGCATCGCCGTTCAGGTGGTCGGGATGCTCGAGGCGGCGAAGTTAGATCCGTTCAAACGCGCGACTGCCCAGCACTTCCAAGCGCGCGCGTTGTGGGACACTGGCGCTCGAAAGGAAGGCTTCATTCTCGCGACGAAGGCGCAGCGGGTGCTGAATGACGCGCCTGAAGACAGCTTGGTTAACGAGGCAGCCGCGTGGCTTGCGGCCCATCGCATTTAACGAAGGTTCCGCGGCGCTGGCATCGGCTTCGAGCGTTTCATTCGCCCTCGAATTCACAACTGTACATTGAAGGCGCCCAGAAACTCGCCATCGAGGCCATTGCCCTGCTGGTCGATGAGCAAGGTACGCAGGATGAGCTGGTACGAGCCGACTGCAAACCCGCTGAGATCTGCCGACGAAACTTGGACGCTGAAGGGGAGATCGGGATCTCGCGCTGTGATCGGACGAACCTGATCGGCGGCGACCCGAATGGTCAGCGGCTGTTCCTTGCGATCCTTGTTGCGAACGACAATTCCAGGTCGCAGCGAGTCGAGGTCCATCGGTTCAGAGAAGGTGAGCACGATGACCTGCGAGGGCGTCAGCGACGGAACCCCCGCGTCGCCGCCCATGCTCGGGACGATCTCGACGAGCGTTGGGGGCAACGAGTCGAGCTTCGGGTACAGCGATTCCCCTGCACTCAAGCAGCCGGTGAGAAAGAGCAGCGCCAGCACCAGAGCGCGCCTCACTTGCAGCCCTTCGCGGTCAGATCGGCAGCGAGGTGGCACTTCAGGCAAGCGCGATCGTTGCTCGACGCCAGCGCCCGACACCCATTCTTGAAGTCCTTCGGATGAGGCGTCGTTGCGCGGCTCGAAGAAACCACCGCCGCAGTTGCGTGGCAGGCCATACAGGATTCCTCTCGGTGGCAGGCCATGCACGACTTGATGTCGCGAGACGCAGCCACGGCGTGGTGGTCGGGTCCGAAGAGATCGACCCAGGCCGCGTAGTCGGGATGGACGCGAACGTTTCTTGCTCGAAGCCTTGGATCTGCGTCCATGCCGATGCCAGCGCGCTCGTGACAGGCGGCGCAAAAAGACTGGAAGCGGTGGCAGGATTCGCAAGCCACCGAATCCATTCGCGCCTGTACGGGATGCAGGCTGATGTAGTCGTTGGGATGAATCGACAGCGGCTTCTGAAGTCCGTCATGGCACTGCGCGCAACTGCCTTCGGTGTGGCACTCCATGCAAATGCCGCGATCGAGCTTGGCCCGGGTGCCGTGGGTAAACTCGAAACGCGGGCCGTGATCGACGCCGAACGGGTCGCCCTGAATTGGCCGGAGAATTCCTGAGGCGAACTGCTGCGCAATGCGACCGGTCTTGTCGGTGACATGACAGGTCGAACAGGAGGCCGACGCCGTCTTGCCGTCGTGGCAGCTGAGGCAGGTTTCCATCTTCGGCAGCTGCAACCGTGTCGCGAGGCCAACTTCTCGCATCGTGTTGGTGACCGAGCTGCTGTGACACGCGACGCAGTCGATCTGCTTCTCTTTGTGGATGCGGTGATTGAACAGAAGATTGGCGGTGGGGAAGCTCGCCTTAGGCGGATCCTTCTGAACCTTCTTGTCGAAGTTCTTGTGGCAGTCTTCACACGCCGACTTTGGATCGACCGCCTTGCCCTTCGAAGCCGCATCGATGTCGTGACACGAGTCACACTCAGGGTGAGCCGGAAGCAGTCGGTCGGTCGCACGGACGCTTTTGGTGGCTCCCTCGTGGCACGCCTCGCACTCCACGTCCGCGGCGAAATGCTGTTCGTGGCTGAAGATCAGCGGTATCCGCTGAGGTGGGTAGATCGCCTCGCTGCGCTCGCGTTTGTTCGCGGCGACGGCGAGCCCCGCCCCGAAGAGCAGCGCCACACTTGCGAAAACGACGACTCGCTCTTGGCGCAAACGCATCACGAAGTGACACGTACAGTACCAACCAAGTCCGCGTTAGGTCGGGGAAATTACCAATTGAAGGCGATCAGCGATGCCTGCACGCCAACCGACAGCCCCTGGCGCGTCTGAGCCACCAACGGCGCGACCGATGGCATCCCCAGCGCGAACTTTCCCTTTTCGTCGCGACTGATTGCTCCCAAACGGCCGCCCCGCGGCGACTTGGTGAGGTTGATCACCGCCATCTGCACCAATGGGACGATCGCTATCGATCCGATGAGAAGGAACAACTCGTTTCGACCCGCCATCTCGCTGGAATTTCCGAACTCTGGTTGGCGTGGCAGGACGAAGAACAACCCGAGCACCGCTGCCTGGGCCCCGAGTCCCGCGAGCGCTGCAGGCCATGCCTCGCTTTGATAGTGCCTGCTGCCGTTGGCGATCGACAACTGCGTTTGCGAGACGGCCAGCGGTACCGCCGAGAAGAGGAGTATGAAAACAACGGTGCTGACGGTTGCGTCGCCTAGCAGCGGGTTCTGATTCACTATTGGCTTCACCATTGGCCGCAGCAGAAGAAAATATGGAATCAGCGACACACCCGCGCTGGTGAGAATGCCGAACAGCGACTCGGTGACCATCAAGCCCCATTCGACCGGCGGTTTCTCGTTCAGTTGCTGCCGAGGGG
>JANOHG010000639.1:0-5579 GCA_031406375.1 Archangiaceae bacterium
ATGGGCTCGTCGACGGAGAACTCGGCGTTCTTTCCCACCCATAACCCGTACGACCTCGAGCGCAGTCCTGGCGGTTCCTCAGGAGGCTCTGCTGCCGCGGTGGCTGCTTGTGAGGCCTTCGGTACCTTGGGCACCGATACCGGCGGCTCAATTCGACAGCCAGCGGCGATGACGAACGTCGTGGGTCTCAAGCCCACCTGGGGGCGCGTTTCGCGCTTTGGTGTCGTCGCGTTCGCCAGCTCGCTGGATCAGGTGGGGCCTCTGGCGCGGACGGTGGCAGACGCAGCCGCGCTGCTGCAGGTCATCGCGGGTGAAGATCCCCGCGACGCGACGTGCGCTCGCGTGCCGGTGCCCGAGTATTCGCGTGAGCTCGAGGCCGGAGTAAAAGGGCTCAAGCTCGGAGTACCCCGGGAATACTTTCAGGCGGGTCTTGACCCTGAGGTTGAGGCGGCGATCCAACGCGCGATTGAGGAATACCGACGGCTGGGTGCGACGATTGTCGAAGTCTCGCTTCCTCACACCCGCTTCGCACTCGCCACCTATTACCTGCTGTCGTCCGCTGAAGCCTCGAGCAACTTAGGACGCTACGACGGCGTGCGTTTCGGCCACCGCAGCAAAGAAGGCAGCACGCTGCGGGCGATGTACGAGAAGAGCCGGGCAGAAGGCTTCGGCTCGGAAGTGAAGCGGCGGATTCTGCTGGGCACGTTTGCGCTTGCGTCCGGCTACTACGACGCCTACTACTTGAAGGCGCAGAAAGTTCGGACGTTGATTCGCCAGGATTTCGATCACGCGTTTACTCAAGTGGATGCGGTGATCTCTGCAACTTCTCCCACGCCGCCTTTCAAGCTCAAAGAAAAGTCCGAGCCATTGCAGATGTACCTGATGGACGTGCTCACCCTGCCGGGCTCACTGGCGGGCGTGCCAGGAATCTCAGTGCCCTGTGGCTTCACGAAGAGCCGCCTGCCGATTGGGATGCAGCTGCTGGGCAGACCGTTTGACGAGGCGACGTTGCTGCGGGTGGCCCGCGCGTTCGAACGCGAGCAAGCGCCGTCGGTGGTTGCCGTCAACCTCTAGGTAACCCCCTTGCCGTAGATTCAGCGCGTTGCGTTTACCCAGGCCGAGCAGGACGCGATCTACCGGTTGATGATTCCGACCTACCGCTACCGGTCGTGGGTTGACGAAGTCTTCGCCATCGAAGGCCACGCGCCAGGGACGCCAGGGCTTCCTCGGTTGACGATTTTCAGCGCAGTTGACGATTGAGAATCGAATCGTCAACCTAAGGGTCAGCAGCGGTGTGTGCGCTTGATTGGCCAGTGACCCTGATCGCGCGCTGTGGCTACATTCCGCGGCCGATGGCGCTCACCGACTTTCAGGTTGTGATTGGTCTTGAAGTTCACGCGCAGCTGCTTACCCAGAGCAAGCTGTTCTCGACCGCGCCCACCCGCTTCGGTGCCGAGCCGAACAGCCAGACTCAGCCGCTGTGCCTCGGCATGCCAGGCACTTTGCCAGTGCTCAATCAGCGGGTGGTCGAGATGGCCGTTCGCACCGGGTTGTCGCTGGGTTGCCGAATCAACGAGGTAAGCCTTTGGGCCCGAAAGCATTACTTCTATCCCGACCTGCCCAAGGGCTATCAAATCACCCAGTTCGAGCAGCCCATTTGTGAATGGGGTGAACTCGGCTACGACCTCGAAGGCGCCGAGAAGTCGGTGCGAATTCGGCGAATTCACATCGAAGAAGACGCGGGCAAAAGCATCCACGACAAAGGCGGAGGAGTGTCGCTGGTCGATCTCAATCGGGCTGGAACCGCGCTGCTCGAGATCGTCTCTGAGCCTGACCTGCGCAGCGCAGACGAGGCGGTCGAGTACCTGAAGTCGCTGCGTGAAGTGCTCGTGTATCTGGGCGTGAACGACGGCAACCTCGAAGAAGGCTCGTTTCGCTGCGACGCCAACGTCTCGGTGATGAGAAAGACCGAGAAGGAATACGGCACCCGTACCGAGCTGAAGAATCTCAACTCGTTCCGGTTCATCAAGCAGGCGATTGAGTGGGAGTCTGCGCGCCACATGGAAGTGATTGAGAACGGTGGCAAGGTTTCACAACAGACGCGCCTGTGGGATCCCGTTCGCAATGAGACCCGGGCGATGCGCTCGAAGGAAGATGCGCACGACTACCGGTATTTCCCAGAGCCGGATCTGCCGCCGTTGTCACTCGAGCCCGGCTTCGTAGACCGCCAGCGTTCCTCGTTGCCCGAGCTTCCTCGCGCTCGCCGCAACCGCTTCGTCCTGTCGCTTGGGGTCACCGACTACGACGCTCAGATTCTATGTACCGACAAAGCGCTGGCGGACTTCTTCGAGGCGACGCTGCTTCACGCACCTGATGCGAAGAAGCTGGCCAATTGGTTCAACGGAGAGCTCCAGCGGCTGTTCAACGAATCGCAAACGACGGTGGCCGAGGTGAAGTTCACCGCCACCCAGCTGGGCGCGCTTCTCACCGCCATCGACAAGGGATTCATCTCGGGCAACGCAGGAAAGGAAGTGCTGGGCGATGTTTTTCGCACCGGCCGCGATCCGGCGATCGTGATCGCGGAGAAAGGCCTCGGGCAGGTGAGCGACAGCGCTGAAATCGAGGCGGCGGTTGACGACATCCTCGCGCGCCACCCCGCCGAAGCGGCGCAGTTTCGGGCTGGCAAGCAACAGGTGCTCGGGTTTCTGGTCGGCAACGTCATGAAAGCGATGAAGGGCAAGGGCAACCCCAAGCTCGTCAACGAGACGCTGAAGAAAAAGCTCAGCGCCTGGGACTCCTAGAAAGCGAATGGCCCTCGACGCAGGCGAATTGTTCGAGCGGTACTTCTGCGTCGTCTACCTGGGAAGCGTTGGCAGGCCACCAGTGCTGGTTAACGGGCGGCTGCTCTGCGAAACCTCCCGCAGCGGCGTGAACATTCACGTGGTATCGAATTGATGATGGGGAGCACCACCACGTCAGCGACTATTTGGAGGTTGCAGCGTTACGATCACATTGCCTTTCTTTCGGCCCGAGTCGACGAGCTGGTGCGCTTCGCGGATCTGATCGAAAGGGATGCGACGATCGATCACGGGTTTGAAGTGGCCTGACTCGGCGAGCGTTGCGAGCTCGCGCAGAGCTTCGGCGCGTTCTGCGGCGGGACCAGCGATGACGCGGTGCTTGGTCGTCATCGAGACCCATGGTGCTTGGAGCAGCGAGCCAAGGTCGCCGAGCACCAGCAACAGCCGTCCGTGGTCTTTGAGCGCGTTCTTGCTGCGTGCGTAGGGGGCGGTTCCTACGGTGTCCATGATGACGTCGTAGCGTTGGGCGCTCTGAGTGAAGTCGTCGCGCGTGTAGTCGACGATCTCGTCGGCGCCCAGCGACTTCACCATTCCCGCGTTCGCGCCGCTGCAAACGCCAGTCACGTGCGCGCCCATGTGCTTGGCGAGCTGCACCGCGGCGCTTCCGACGCAACCGGACGCGCCGTTGATCACCACGCGCTCGCCCGGCTGAACCTTGGCCCGACGCAGGAATTCCAGCGCCGTGGTGCCGCCGAAGGACAACGCTGCCGCCTCATCGAAACTAAGGTTGCTCGGCTTGGGTGCGATGGCTGCGGTCTCGGGCATGCACTTGAACTCTGCGTGGCAGCCCATCTTCGCACCGGGGAACGCGAACACCTCGTCGCCCGGCTTGAACAACGTCACCTTGGCACCCACGGCCTCGATCACTCCTGAGACCTCCGTGCCGAGGATCGGCTGACGCGGCGACCGCAGGCCGAAAATCGGGCGCGCCATCCAGCCGAAGCCACGCGGCATGTTCAGCGATCGCACCCGCCAGTCCCCCGAGGTGACCGTGGTGGCATGCGCGCGGATCAGGACCTCGTTGGCCTTTGCCGTCGGCGTCGGCACCTCAACTATTTCGATGACGTCCGGCGAGCCGTAGCGGCGATAGATGGCAGCTTTCACAGGCACCCTCCAGGGTAGGCGAAGCAGACGCCTACTTAGCAGGCGGCCTTGCGCCTTCGTTCACATCGAGCAACTGCGCTCGCGGCGCCGCTTACACCGTCAGTTGTGGTGTTTGTCCCAGGCAGTGCCGTAATACTCGGGGTACGGCTTGTGGTTGGTGCTGGTGCGAACTTCGCCGTCCTTGAAGCCCTTCATCACCCGTTCTGATCCTGCTTTTTCTCCCGCCGCTTTCAGCTCAGTGGGCGTGGCGCTGGGGTTTTTGGCCTTGAGATCGTCAGACGCCTTCTTGAATGCCTGATTGTATTCAGCTTCCAGTGGATAGCTGGCTGTAATCGTCTTACCGCCGGCCTTCAGCTCATTCTTCGCTTTGATTGAATCCACCGTGCCCTGCACTTCTTCCTTCAGCTCGCCCGCGACGTAGTCCGCACGTGATGCAGTCGCGATGTTGACCGATGTGCCCTCGAGCTTGCCCTTCGCGTGGTTGATCTCGTGAACAAGCGACAGAGCGTTGCGATCCATCGGCTTGCTTCGGTCAATCACGATCTTCGAACCATCCCAATATGAGCCGCCGCCGTTGGCGAACTCGATGGGGATGTTTTTGTCTTCCAGATACTTCACCGCAGCTGCGCCCGTCGGCGAACCCTTGAGCAGATCCTTCATCTCAGCAAGTCGCACACCATCTTTGGCTGCTTGAGCGATGGCACCAGCGATCGCGCCTGCGCCCTTTAGAATTGGCCCCAGCAAGGGCGCGCCTGGCAGGTTCCCAAGAGTCTTCGCCATCTGTGCAAACACGTCCTGTGGCGCACGGGCTGCGTCGGGCTTCTTTGACGTGGTCGAAGCGCTGACAGTCGCAGGGCTCGAGACATCTGGAGCAACGACTGGGCGAGGCTTACCTCCACCAACGGGGCCAACTGCCATGATGAACCTCTAGAATGAATAGGGGACTGACTTCAAAGCCGTCACTCGATCCGGCCGATCTCCTGCATCGCAACCAATTGCCCGGGTACAGGAGGACGTCCAGGGGTCTGGGTGTAGCGCTTGAGACCGAGCTGCGGATGCGTCAAGTAATCCCATAAGACCCCTTTGAAAGAGGATTATCCGAAACCGACGCTCACATGTTGCTCGTCAACTGGCAGTTGCTGCATCAGCGGCGAGCGCTTGCTCGACGCGCGCATTGGGGAATAGTTCTGACATCGACTTGACGCGATGACACGCTGGCGCTCGCCGGTGGCGGAGGCGATATTTCCGCTTCCTCGTTTCGGAGACCTTAGATGTCAGATCAAGTCCTGTTGGGAACTCGGAAGGGCACCCTCATCGTCGACCGCAAAGGGAGCGACTGGATGGCGCGCCCGCTGGCGCACGCTGGCATGTCGATCAGCTACGCCTGCAGAGATCGGCGAGACGGAACGCTCTGGGCCGCGATGGACCACGCGCACTGGGGTCCCAAGCTCTCGCGCTCGAGAGACGACGGGAAGACCTGGCAACACGTGAACCAGATCGCGTACCCCAAGGGAGCGCGATTCATCGAGCAGCACCTGCCGACGCCAGACCAGGATCCGAACACTCAGAAGCCGACCACCTATAAGGACGCGACCCTGCTCAAAGTCTGGGTGATGG
>JANOHG010000641.1:0-4720 GCA_031406375.1 Archangiaceae bacterium
CGCAGCAGCTCGGTGCAGTGCTTCACCAGCTCAAACTTCTTCTCTTCAATGGTGTCGACCCGCAGCTCGGGTGAGCTGTAGGTGATTGGCACGTCGGCCAACTGCGTCGACAGCGGGGCCTTCTCATGGGTGAGAATCTCGAGCAGACGGGCGGTGGTGTAGGTCGCATCATCGAACCCGAAGAAGCGGTGCTTGTAGAAGATGTGGCCACTCATTTCGCCGGCGAGCGCCGCGTGCGATTCCTTCATCTTCGCCTTGATGAGTGAATGACCTGTCTTCCACATGATTGGCTTTCCACCGTGCTTTGCGACGTCATCATAGAGCGTGAAGCTGCACTTCACTTCGCCGACGATCGCAGCTCCGGGTTGTTCCTTGAGCACGTGGCGCGCAAGCAGGATCATCAGCTTGTCACCCCAAATAATCTCTCCATTCTCATCGACCACGCCGATGCGATCTGCGTCCCCGTCGTAGGCAACGCCGACCTCCGCCTTGTGTTGCTTCACCGCGGCAATGAGGAACTCGAGGTTCCTGGCGACCGTCGGATCCGCGTGATGGTTCGGGAACATTCCATCGGGCTCGCAGAACAGCTCGACCACGTCGTAACCCATCGACTTCAACAGCGGGACCGCGGTGATGCCGCCCACTCCGTTGCCCGCGTCAACCACCACCTTCATTCCCTTGCGACCGACTTTCACCGTCGACTTGCAGAAGTGGAGGTACGGAGTAACGACGTCGAAGTGACTGACGCTGCCTGTGCGATCCGACCTTTCGTAGTCGGCCGCTTCGATGAGCTTGCGCAGCTCTTGAATCCTTTCGCCGTAAAAAGTGGTGTTGCCCGTGCCCATCTTGAAGCCGTTGTACTCAGATGGGTTGTGGCTGCCGGTAATCATCGCCAGGCCTTCCACCGGCAAAGTGTTTGCTGCGAAGTACACGCAGGGCGTCGGCACTACGCCCACGTCGATGACGTGAATGCCGGTCGACACTGCACCGCGGATGAACAGCTCGTTGTATTTGGGTGAGCTGATGCGCGCATCGCGGCCGACGACGATGGTGTGACCGCCCTTTCGAGCGACCATCGTCGCCAGTCCCTTGCCCAGCTTTTCGACCACGTCGTCGGTGAGGTCTTTGTCGACGATGCCACGCACGTCGTACTCGCGAAATATCTGAGTGTTCATAGGTTCGGCATTTACCACGGCACCAGCGAGCTCAGCCTATTCCCACCGTCACTCGTGCTGACCACAGGTCGCCTCCAAAGAAAAAATCGCTGGCCACCAGCACCGGCGGATCGGGAACGTGGTTACACGAGTTGAGATCGAGCTGACGGCGAGATCGCTTCTTGACCCCTGCGAAAACTCGGGCATTTTGCGCCACTCACTTGTCCTGGGAGGGGCTCTTTCTTGAAAAATACACTCAAGCTGTTGGTGAACGCATCAGTTGTCGTGGTTTCACTCGCGCTGGTTGGCTGCGGCAGCAGCGGCAGCACCACCGGTGGTGGCGGTGGATCAGCTGCTGGCGGCGGAAAAGGCACCGGCGGAGGTACGGGCACCGGCGGAGGTACAGGTACCGGTGGTGGCACTGCGGCCGGCACGACTTGTACGGCCTACTGCACCACAATCATGGGCGCCTGCGGTGCGGCGACGGACGGTGGCGTGACCAACTCACAATATGCCAGCCAGGGTGACTGTGTCGGCGCGTGTGCTGGATTCACGGCCGGCACGGTTGCCGAGACTTCGGGCGCTACCAAAGAATGCCGCGCCTACCACGCAGGCGTTGCCGCAGGTGCGGCGGGCGACAAAGCGCTGCACTGCCCCCACGCTGGCCCAGCGGGCGACGGTGCCTGTGGCACCAACTGCCAAGGCTTCTGCGCAATTGCGGGCAGCACCTGCCCAGGCACCTTCCCCGACGCGGGCGTGACGTGTGCGGCGGCCTGCGCGGCGTTCACCGGCGTTTCGGCCCGCTACAACAGCTCGAGCGCAAGCGGAAACTCGTTCGCCTGCCGCATGTACCACTTGACCGTAGCGTCTGGCAGCACCACCGCGGCGACGATGCACTGCCCACACATCAAGCCGGTCAGCACAACCTGCAACTGAGCTGACGCTTATTCAGCAATCGGTCGCTCTCGGGGTAATCGTGCACCGCATCGGTGTTCGGTTACCCCGAAGTTTTGTCGGAAAACTCTGCTCATAAATAGCGTTCGAGTTTGGCTGCTTTCAGCGCTTCCACGACCTTTCGAACGTCCTGCGCCTTGTCTTTGGGCAACACAAGCACTGCATCGCCCGCATCAATCACAACCACATCCTTCATTCCCACGACCGCCAGGGGCCGCTTCCCCGCCAGCACCACGCACCGCATCGAGTCGATGACGAATGCGTTTCCTTCAACGACGTTGCCCTGCGAGTCGAGCTCGCGAAGCTCTGGCAGCGCGCTGAAACTGCCCACGTCGCTCCAACCACAATCAGCGCGCACCACGGCGATGTTCGATGCCTTTTCCGCGACGCCATAATCGATGCTGATTGCAGGCATTTTTGGAAAGTACTTCTTCAGCGCCGCGCCATACTTTTTCGTGCCGACGGCGGCTCGCAGCGGGCCGAGCGCGGCCGCCAACTCGGGCATCAACTCGGTGAACGCCGCCAGCATCACGTCGGCGCGGAAGACGAAGATTCCCGCATTCCAGAGGTAGTCACCGGAGGCGAGGTATCGCTGCGCCGTCTCGACGTCCGGCTTTTCGACGAAGCGCGCAACTTTGCTCGCAGGCGGGGCGAGCGCAGCTCCCACCTGAATGTAGCCGTAGCCCGTTTCGGCGCGGGTGGGCTTGATTCCCAGGGTGACGATCTGCCCGCCTTGCGCAACGTCGATTGCGGCGCGCAGCGCGAGCCGAAAAGCGCGGGGATCTGCCACGTGCTGATCTGAGGGCATCACCACCAGCACGCCATCGGGGTTGCGGTGCGCCACGTGCGCGCACGCCAGCGCAATCGCCGGAGCGGTGTTTCGCGCCTCTGGTTCGACCAACACATTCGCCTTCGGCAATCCTTTGAGCAGCCGTGCCGCCGGCCCCGCGTGCAACGCGCCACAGACCACGAAGCTGTCCTCAATTGGCGCGAGGCCCTGCAGGCGAGCAAACGTCTCGGCGATCATCGTTTTTGCGCCCGTCAGCGGCAGAAATTGCTTGGGCCGCGCTTTTCGGGACAACGGCCAGAATCGGGTTCCCGAGCCGCCAGCCATGATTACCGGAAAGACAATTCCCACCTTCGTTTTGCCCATGGCAACGCCTTCTACCCGGCTTGCGTTGCGCGCAATCATCCGAAGATCGGCAGCCAACCGACACCTTCCAAATAGGTGGGCACTGCGTGCTTGATCGACTTGCACACACCCCGCCCTCCATTCGGTCACCTGGCTGCTTTTGTAACCAAATGAATTAACGGCTGATGTGGTCATTGTGTATATACAATTGGCTGTATTGGCTTGAGGATGTCGCGCGTGCGCTGCTGTCGGATGCGCAGTTTTCGATAATTGTTTCAGTGGGTTGAGCCTTTGGCCGAGCGCTTGCCTATCGCTTTCGTGGCTGACCCTCGTCTTTGTTCAATCCAGCGGGCGAACCTCGCCCGAGGAGCTACCTCTATGTCACGTCTAACGGTCGCGGCACTCACCACAACACTTCTGGTTGGATGCGGGGGGCAAGACGCAGTTATTGCAAGCAGCGGCGACGACGCGAAGAGCAGCGGAGCAGCGCTGACCTGGACCCAGTTCCTCTCGAATATTCACCAGCTGCAGGACCAGGAAATTTTCATCGTCAACGGCGACACAACGATCGAGGGTTGGAAGAACCTGCGTCTGTTCTACGAAGAGGCGGTGCTTGGCGATCAGAGCCTGATCATCAACCGCAGTGGCAACGTAGACTCGAAGTGGAACGACACCCAAAAACTCAACATCAGCTATTGCGTCAGCGACGCCTTCGGCACTCGCAAGGCCACCGTCGTGCAGGCAATGGCCAGCGCCACAGAGGCCTGGTCAGCGGCGGCGAACGTGAAGTACCTCTACGTCCCAGCCCAGGACGCCAGTTGCAATACCAGCAACAACAACATCGTCTTCGACGTTCGGCCGGTCAACTCGGGCGGCCAGTACCTTGCCCGCGCGTTCTTTCCCGGTAATTCCCGCTCGGGACGCAGCGTTGAGATTGACGGCACCGCTTTCAGGGCCAGTGGCAACCCGACCCTCACCGGTGTGCTGCGCCACGAGTTGGGTCACACGCTCGGCTTTCGCCATGAGCACACCCGCCCTGAGTCCGGCACCTGCTTCGAGAACAACAGCTGGCGGGCGCTCACCCCGTACGACTCGGCCTCGGTGATGCATTACCCCCAGTGCAACGGCACCGGCGACCGGACGCTGTCGCTCACAGCGCGAGACATCGCGGGCGTCAAGTCCGTCTACGGAGATCCGAATGGAACGCCTCCGCCACCGCCTGGCAATGTGGTCGAGCAGACCTTCACCGGCATCGTCGCGCAGGCTGAGTTCGATGCGTTTCCGACCTTCACCGTCAAGCCGGCCACGACCTTCACTGCAGTGCTGACCGGCACCAGAGACCCCGACCTCTATGTTCGCGTCGGCGCGGCGCCAACCGCGACCCGCTACACCTGCCGCCCCTACCTCGACGGACCCAACGAAACTTGCAGCATCACGGTTCCGGCAGGAAGCACGCAGGTGTTCGTGGGCGTCAACGGCT
>JANOHG010000661.1:0-9417 GCA_031406375.1 Archangiaceae bacterium
CGCAGCAGATCGAGTTCGCGAAGCTGCGAGTGAATTACACGGTGACGAGCAAGCGCAAACTGCTCGAGTTGGTGAGGGCGAAACACGTCACCGGCTGGGATGACCCACGGATGGCGACGCTTAGCGGGCTGCGGCGTCGGGGTTACACCGCGAAAGCGCTCTGGAAGTTCGTCGACGACGTGGGCGTCACCAAGCTGGAATCGACGATCGACCTCGGGCGCCTCGAGAACGCCATTCGCGAGGATCTGAATCACAGCGCGCGCCGACGGCTGGCGGTGCTGCGACCGCTTAAGGTGACAATCGAAAATTACCCCGAGGGCCAGGAAGAATTGCTGGACGCGGTGAACAACCCCGAGGACCCCTCGATGGGAACCCGAAAGGTACCGTTTGGGCGTCACCTCTTCGTCGAGCAGGAAGACTTCATGGAAGAGCCAGCGAAGAAGTTCTTCCGGTTGTTTCCTGGCAACGAAGTGCGGCTGCGCGCTGCGTATTTCATTACTTGCAAGCAGGTCGTGAAGGACGCGACGGGCAAAGTGATTGAGTTGATTTGCACGTATGATCCTGCGACCCGTGGTGGAGATTCTGCTGATGGACGCAAGGTGAAAGGCACTCTTCATTGGGTTTCGGCGAAGCACGCGATCAAAGCCGAGGTTCGCCTTTACGACCGACTCTTCAAACATGAGAGTCCAGATGGGGGCGATCGCGATTATCTCAAAGAGCTCAACCCAGCTTCTCTCGAGACACTGACCGACGCTCGGCTCGAGCCGGCCCTGGTGGATGCGAGGCCTGGCGAAGCGTTTCAGTTCGAACGGCTGGGCTATTTTTGCGTCGATCGAGATTCTTCAGATGCGACGCTCGTTTTTAATCGCACAGTGCCGTTGAAGGATGCGTGGGTAAAGACTGCTGCCCGAAGCGAATCGAAATAATTGTTGTTCTGACAAGTCGCACGCAGCAGTTGTTTAGGGGCAAGCCGCTGCGGGCGGCACGGGTCACAGCGGTCATCCCACCGGTGCTCTTGGTTCAAAACCCAGCAGTGATTTGAATCAGAAACGTACGCCCGTACTGAGGCACGAGCGCGTCGCCAGCCTCAGCGGCAACCGGGAGCGCAACTGTGCTGTCGAGCAGATTCTGAACGCCAGCGAAGTATTTCAGAAAGCCATATTCCCCCGCGATGCCGGCGTTGATCACCAGGGTTCCCTGGGTGCCAATCGATCGTGGCGATTGATACGTCAGTTGCCCAGACAGTCGTACCGCGCCCTCATCAAGAGGCACCAGTGCCCGCACAGAAGCCAGGTGAAGTTGAACATCGACGGGCGCTGGCTCAAAGGGTTGCTCGACGCTGTGGAGGTTGACGAACGAATAAGTTCCTTCGACAAGCGTGTACCGCCCCGGCTGCCACCTTACCTGCCCCTCAGCACCAATCGCAGACACTTGCGACTTCGAGTTCCCGTACCGTTCGCACGCGACCGGCCGCGAAGCGGTTCCGCAGGCAAATGGCCCTAACTCATCGGTGGTCACAATCAACTGATTTATCACGTTGTAGAAGCCCGAGGCGGTGACTCGCAGCTCCTGGCTTAGGTCATGACTGTGTTCAGCTTCGAAGGTGGTGATGGTCTCTGGTTGAAGCGCGCCGGCTGCGCGAATCGACCGCAAGTTGTCTGAGAAATACAATTCATACACATTGGGCGCGCGAAACGCCTGCCCGGCGACGAGCTTGGTGAGACCCTTCGAGTACGGCTTGCCGACCACGCCCAGTCGCGGCGAAATGGGCACTGCGCCAAGGTCAAGGTACTTGTCGACACGCACCCCCGCTTGAACGAACAGGCGCGGGTGAATACGCCACTCATCCAAAAGATAGGCCGACAACAGCTGACGGTGCCGTACGTCCACCGGCTCGGACATGCTCTGAATGTTGTATGAGTTCTGGAACAGTTGACTGCCCTGGCCCTCGAAGCCAACGGTGAGCTGGTTGTCTCCAAACAGCCGAATCCGTGACCGCAGCTCGAGCCCGAGCCAGTCACCGCCGCCAATGTCCTGATCAAAGCGGGTGGGTTCCTGCGGTTCGGCGATCGCGTAGGTGCCACGGAAGCGTGACGCGTCATAGGAGGCGCGGGCTGCGAATGACGCGCGCCCGAAGTCCTTCTCGTAGCGCAGCTCAACGAAGCCGCGGGCGTCGACGTATTTTGTGCCCGCAAGGCCAAAGGTCGCTCCACCGGCTGAGTTCGGAATTTCTTTGCGCCGCTGGTTCCACTTCGCCGTCAGTGTGAATCCTCGGGCCTTCGCGCGCATCGAGCTGCCAATGCTCCGTTCGCCATCCAGACCATTGACGATGCCTTGCGTCCCGAAATCACTGACCTCAGCGCCTTTCGAGGTGAAGCCAGCCACTGAGAGCAACACGCTGGCAGCGGTAGCGTCGATCGAGCCGGTCGCTCGTGCCGAAATGCCTCCCTGGCCGCCGGCGGCAAAGGTGGTTTCGACATTGCGATTCTTGACGACGTCACGCGGGACGCAGTTGATCGCTGCGAAGAGAGCGCCTGTTCCATAGAGTGCCGAGCCAGGTCCGCGCACCACTTCGATGCGATCGATTTCAGCGAGGTCGACGTCGAGATCTCGCGCCGAGAATCCCTGGCCAGCCCAGACATCGTTCATCAGGTGCCCATCCCAGAGGATTGCGATGCGAGTGTTCAGGTCTCCGGCTGGTGAGAAGCCGCGAATTCCGATGTAGGTGTAGATGCGATCATTCGAGAGGAACAGACCGCGAACGGCTTGAACGGCATCCGCCAGAGTCTGGTACCCGAAGCTCTGCAGTTCTTCGCGGGTAATGACCGTCACGCTCGCCGGCGCTTCGTCCACCGACAACAGCGACTTCGACGCGGCGCGCACCGCCGGTGGCTGATAGCGAAGCTCAGCGGTGATGCGTTCTTCAGTGTCCTTTGCGACTCGGACGACGGTGCGCGACGCGGTGAGCTCTTGAGCGCTGACCTCGATGAGGTGTTCGCCTTCGGGCAGGGACAGCACAGTAGGCGTAAAGCCGCTTTCTTTGCCGTCGACCCGGACCAGCGCGTTCTCGCGATTGGCGGTGACAATCACCTTTCCGGTTGGGCGCGGCAAAGGAGCCAGCGTTACCTTGTGCGCGACGACTTCCAGGGGCTTGATGTCGACGAACACCTGCTGAGGCGAATACGCCTCGGCGGTGACGACGAGCAGCTTCGGACCTGGAATGAACGAGAGCTGCGCAGGCAGCGTCGCGAGCACAGGTCCGTCGAGGGTTTCCCGCACCTCGGCGCCAGCCGGGCTGCCCGTCAGGGCGGCACCACCGAGGATCTGCTCGATGGGAAGCGTGATTCGGGTGTGCTGCCCCTTCGAGACAGAGGGGGTGGCTTGCGTGTCGCGGTACCCGGGCCGCTTGAGCAGCACCGTGTGCAGGCCGGGTGGCAACGCGAGGGTGAGAGGAGTGCGGCCGCGGCTGCCGAGGTCTTCTCGGTCGACATAGACATTGGCAAATTGGGGCTCGCTGCTGACCGACAGCAGAGCGACCTTGGGAGTCAACCGTGCAAGCGCTGCCCGCACCTCCAGCGCGTCGTCGTTTCCCAACTTCTCGCTCGACAGCTCGAAGTAGTAGCGAAACGCTTCGTCGAATTTGTTCAGTGATTCGAAGCAGCGCGCGATGTTGAAGAGCACATTGCGGTTTGGCACCAGACGGTGGCTGAGGAAGTACCAAGACAGTGCCTTGTCGTACTCACGCTTTCCGTAGGCCTGGTTTCCGAGTGAGAACGCGATGTCGGCTTCGTCAGCCGTGTTGTCCGCGGCGGCGATCGAGGCAAGCAAAAGTGCGCCCGCGCAGAGCAGGGCAGTCGAGGCAAACTTCACGGGGGGCGATCTAGCAGATCACCGGCGCGAGCCCTGGCTGTCTGTGAAGCCGCGGTCGCTTCGCCTGCGCTGACCTCTTGTCAGCGCGCCGCTACCCCGTCCGCTCGGGCGGCATGAAAGGCTGCTCCGGCGTCTTGGGAACGCGTGGGCAGCCAGATGCGCGCCACCGTCGATTGCCCGGGCCTGCTGTTGAGTTGAATCGTCCCGCCCATTCGCTTTGCCAGGTTGAGACATACGCTCAAACCCAAGCCGGTTCCTTTTCCGGCCGGCTTGGTGGTGAAGAAAGGCTCGAAGACCCGGGGCAGGTTCTCGGCCGAGATGCCCGCGCCATTGTCTTCGACCGAAATCTCGACCCCAGTCGCTTCGTGTCGGGTGCGCACGACAATCACGCTGCCGCTACGTTTCGCACACCCATCAACGCAGTTCGCGAGGAGGTTGAGAGTGATTTGCGTCACGCAGCCCTGAGTCAGGCAGACCTGTTTGCCCACCCCGTAGTCTTTGGTGAGCGCGACGCCGGTCAACTTGCCCTGAAGGATTGAGATCGCGCGCTCGATCTCGGCTTCGACGTTGAACCACACCGGCTCTTCTTTCGGAGCGCCCAGCAGGCGAAGGCTCTGAACGATGGACTGGATCCGATCGCGACCATCATTCACTTCTGTCTCGATTTCCTCGGCGTCCCGAAGGGCATCGGCCTTCTGGGTTGTCGAGCTGGACTTGGCTTCTGCGAGCTCGCGCACCAACCCGATCAACTGCGAGACGCCGCTCATGATGAACCCGAGCGGGTTGTTGACCTCGTGAGAGACGCCCGCAGCAATCGCTCCGATGGCCGCCAATTTTTCGGACTGCACCAGCTGTCGTTGCGTCTCGAGCAGCTGTTCATGCGAGCTCGCGATCGCATCCTTCTGACGTCGAATCTGCGCTTGAGCGTCGTGCAGCCGCAGCAGCGAACGGACCCTGGCCAGCAACTCGCGCGGCCGAATCGGCTTGCCCAGGTAGTCGTCGGCGCCTTGCTCGAGGCCTTCTGCGCGACCATCGGGATCCTGTTGTGAGGTGAGCAGAATGAAAGGCACGTCGCTGAGGCTCGGTTCGCTTCTGATTCGCTGACACAGCTCGTACCCGTTCATGTTCGGCATCACCACATCCGAGACGATGACGTCGGGCCGTTCGCGCAACGCGGCGTTCAGCGCCTCGACTCCGTCACCGAATCCCGTGCAGTGGAATTCGGGGCTCAGCATCCGTTCGACCAAAGCGCGGACGCTGCCCGAGTCGTCGACCACCATCACCCGCCGACCCAACTTCTGCGTCGGGTCGAATGCCGCTATCACCGGCGCTGCATCGGTCGTAGGCACGATGGCGTCGACCTTTCGGCGGACCTCATCGGTCAGCCGCATCAGCTGGGCGCGGGCGTCGGCCGAGACCGACTGGTCGCGTTGAAGCACCTCGGCGATCTCTTCTGCCTCGGCACCAAGCTTCGCCAACGCGTCGTGCTCAAAGCAGGCCGACGAACCCTTGATGCTGTGGAATACCCGATGAAGAGCGTCGAGCGTTGTCGCTGGAGCAGGCCCTGGTTCGAGGTGCGCAAGAATCCGATCCGCGGCCGCAAGATTCTCGCGGCATTCGGCGAGAAATTCTCGCAGGAACTCTTCAGCGAACTCTCCAACGTCCATTGATCACGTCCCCTGGATTCCTACTGTGGCCTCGATTGGTGCGAGTGACAATGACGCCAATCTCGTTGCTGGGCGAGGATTGTGAGTGCACGTGCGCGCCTAGAAGGCCAAATGTGTCATCTGCAGGTGTGTTGCGGATGACCTTTGTTCCGGTGCGCAGTGGCGCACCCACCTGCGCCCAAAGGGTCGCGGTCGCTCAAACCACACAAAGCATGGGATGACTGTGGAGTGCGGTGTTGTCTGTCATGGCTCGTCACCCTTATGGCTCTGGCCGCACAGGCCGCACCACCGTGGACCAATGGTCCAAACCTCAACGTTGGTCGAGCGGGAAGCGCAGCCACGCTGTTGGCCGATGGGCGCGTCATTGTTACCGGCGGCTACTCGCCGACCACCGCAGCCGCCGAGGTGTTCAACCCGTCGACCAACCAGTGGGTAACCGTGATGCCGATGAGCAGGGTCCGGTTCAGCCATGGATCCGTGCTCCTGCGCGATGGCCGCGTGCTGGTGTGCGGAGGTTGGAGCAACGGCGAGACGAACAGCTGCGAGTTGTGGAATCCAGCCACGGGCATCTGGTCGTCCGCCGCTCCGATGTTGTCGGCGAGGTCCGAGTTCACGCTCACCTGCTTGCCGACCGGAAAAGTGCTCGCTGCGGGGGGACATGACGGGGTGCTTCCCGCACTTTCAACCGCCGAGCTCTATGACCCAGACTTCAACCAATGGACGTTCACCCCCGGGATGGGAACGGAACGACGGTTTCACGCTGCAGTCCTCGTGTTGGACGCGGGTGTGTTCGCGATCGGCGGGCAGCAGGATGCAGTGACGAACACCGCCATGGTGCACGCGTACAACATCGCAGCCAACACGTGGAGTCCGAGGCCTTCACTCACCAACCCGCGTAGGGCTCACAGTGCGATCGCCTTCGCCAACGGCGACGTTCTCGTCTCGGGCGGCGGCGAGTCGGGTTCGGCCCAGGAAGGTGAAATCTTCGCTGGGGGGGTGTGGCTTCCCACCCAGGCGACGTTCACCGGCCACTACCTGAGCACCACCACGCTGCTGCTCGATGGCGGCGTTCTGATGGTCGCAGGGTTTGGATCAATGGCCCACGGAACATGCGAAGTTTATGACCCGGTCACCACCAACTGGACGCTCACGGGTGCGTTGGTTGGGCCTCGATACAACCACCACGCGATCTTGCTCCACGATGCCCGGGTGATGGTGTTTGGGGGGCAGTTCACCGGAGGCGGGCTTGTTACGACCGAGTTCTACGGCGTCGCGGTGCCGGTCGATGCGGGCGTCGCAGATGGAGGCAGCACAGATGGAGGCAGCGCAGATGCGGGCGTCGCAGATGGAGGCAGCACAGATGGAGGCAGCGCAGATGGAGGCAGCGCAGATGGAGGCAGCACAGATGGAGGCAGCACAGATGGAGGCACCACAGATGGAGGCACCACAGATGGAGGCACCACAGATGGAGGCACCACAGATGGAGGCACCACAGATGGAGGCACCACAGCCGCGGGCATTTCCGATGCGGGCGTCGATGGTGGTGCAGACGGAGGCTTGAACCAGAGCGACGCGGGCCCGAAAGCGCCCGTCGTCGCGGTGGTTGGCTGCGATTGCTCAGCAGTGGGAAGCGGCTGGACGGGGTCGATGCTGGCGCTCATCGCGTTGCTTCGAACGCGCAGGCAACGCGCTTGCCGAACCAACCCCGGTTGCTCGCGCAGCGGCTGATGACGCTGCGCGGCGAACAACCGCCTAGTTCGTCTGCTTTGGCGCCAGATCCGCGCGGCGGTTGGCGCTGTAAGCCTCTTCAGTGCTTCGCGCGTCAACCGGCTTCTCTTCACCGTAGCTCACCGTATCAACGCGATTGCCCGCGACGCCCAGGGTCACCAGGTATCGGGCGACCGCGTCCGCGCGCTTCTGACCGAGCGCGAGGTTGTACTCGACGGTACCGAGCTCATCGCAGTTCCCGGCTATACGGATCTGCGCCTTTGAGTTGGCGCGGAGCGCATCTGCGAGCGCGTCCAGGCGGGTGCGGCTGTCTGGCGTGAGATCCGCGACATCAAAGCCGAACTGAATCACCAGGCCTTTGAGAAGTGCGTCGAGATCAACTTGCTTCTGAGTTTCAGCAACGACCGCCGAACGCGCAGGAGCGGCTGCGACCTTCACGGGCTCAGCGGGCGCTGCGACAACGGCGGCCTTCTGGGTGGCACAACCAGCAATTCCCAACATCGAGACAGCGAGAATGAGGCGTTTCATGGGTCGGCTCCTCCCCTTTGATTCGTTTGAGTACCAACCATTTACACCCAATTGGGATTCCTCGCAAACATTGATTCGCGACCAAGGCTGGGCTTTAGGGGCCAGATGCCGAGCGTCCCGTTAGAGAAGGTTCTCGAGTTCATGAAAGTGCTTTGGGCGCTGGTCCATGCACTGCAAGAGCGAAGCAAGGCGATGGCGGCACGCATCGGCGTCACCAGCCCCCAACGCCTGGCGCTGAGAATCATTCATGCCCAGCCGGGAATTTCGTCCGGAGAGGTTGCTGACAACCTGTTCCTCGACCCATCGACCCTTACCGGCGTGCTGCAGCGGCTCGAGTCACGCGGGCTCCTCACCCGCAAGAAGGACAAAGACGACCAACGGCGAAGCCTGTTGTTCACTACCGAAGCGGGGGCGACGCTGCTCGGAAAGGCCGAACACACCGTCGAAGCTGTCGTGCGAGAGGCGCTCGAGTCTGAGAAGGGCAAAGCAGTTCGAAAGGCAGTGGCCGTGCTCGAGCACATCACCACGAGACTGCAAGAGGCTCCTGCGCCCGAGACGACAGCCAAGAGACCTAAGCCTGCACGGCGTGGCGCGGCTTGAGGAAGGCAGGTAACCAAAGGAAGCGAACGCCGAAAGGAACGACCTTGCGCAACAGTCTGTGCGAACCAGGCTTCAGCGGGTCACCGACGGAAGTGCAGGACTCCGTGGCCGCCGTCCACGAAGCTGGTGGTCAGGAACAAGTCGCGGTCTCCGGCGCCCCACAAGCCGACCGGTAGGCTGCCCAACCTCGGCGGCGCGATTGACGGCGAGAAAGTTCCCCCATCCCAGTGAATGAGGTTGCCTGTATTGTCGGCGAGCCACATGTCATTCGGACCGCGGCCCCAGACAGCCCAAAGATCGTTGCAGGCTAAACAAAACGTCTTGGTGAAACCCGTTCCGTTCCAACGAAGAACGAGCCCATTCTGCCCGACGAACCACACATCGTTGGGACCATTGGCCCACGCGCGACGAAGATTCTGGACCACGCCCGAGTCGACTTGCTGCCAACCGGTTCCGTCGTTGTGCAGCACAGTGCCGCTGGTGCCCGCAGCCCAGATGTCGTTGTCGGCGATGACCGCGAGCCCCCGAAGGCTGGTCGTGAATGGCGGGCGCGGGCCGGCGTCGCTGGGAATCCATTCGGCTCCGTCATACTGATAAATGTCCCAGTCGCTTCCCGAGGCGTAGATCGAGCCGCCGTCCGGAAGGCCGCTTATCGCGACGAAGCTCGAAGAGTTGCCGCCGGGAATGTCACCAATGAAGGGTGGGCCGCGGAAAGAGTGGCCGAACCTGCCGCCTACGAAGACGTCGCTCGGGCCGAGGCCCCAGACTGATTCGGAGATGACGTTGAAGATGCCGATAGGCACGATCTGCCAGGCGGTGCCATCCCACCGCAGCAGGCGCGAACCGTACGAAGTGGCCCACGCGTTGTCGGGACCCGCCGCCCAGACGCCCTGGGTGGACTCGAAAGCGCCCGTTCCGCCGATGCTGTAGACGCACCAGTTTCCACCACAGATACCAGCGTCCAATGGCCCGGCATCGGGCCCGCCGTCGACTCCTGCGTCACTTCCGCCACCGCCAGCACCGC
>JANOHG010000673.1:0-1861 GCA_031406375.1 Archangiaceae bacterium
GTGGCTTCAGGCTGCGCACCGAGCCGCTCGACACCGAGCCGCGCGAGCACGACCATCGCGCTGCCTGCGAAGAACGTGAACCTCTAGCGGCAGGCCGTCTCGTTGGCCGTACCCCGAGGCCAACACGAACTCGAGCAGAAGTAGAACGCGCAGCCCGGCGCGGCATCGCACGCGGCGACCGTGGTGTGCGACGCACAGGAATTGGGGACCGGGTCGGGTTCGGTGGCGCCGACACAGGCGTTCGCCGTGGCGGCCCAGCGGCAGCTGCGATGCTTCGTGCACCCCAATTGGTCAGTGTACCCAGGGCAGTTCAACGCGTCGTCGATGGTGCGGTTGAAGTCGACGAGGTACTTCCACCAATCGTTCTCGTAGCCTGCTTTTTTTCCCGCGCCGCGGGGGACGTGCGAGAGCATCCACTTCATGTACCCGTGCTCGTTGCAGCTCCAGGCTGCGCAGTTGATGGGCTTCGGGGCGGCACTCAGGTTGGGATACTTGAAGTAGGAATCCGCGCGGGACGGCACCTGGGTGGTATTCCCGTAGTCGTAGTCGTACCGGGCGTTCGGCGGGAAGTGGGTGTTTCCGACCCTCGCCTCACCCAAGGCGATCGCGTCGTATTTGGAAAAAATCTGGTAGGGCGTCTCGCCTGCGTTTGTTCGCGAGTACAGCGCGAAGGTGCGCGTCATCGTGCCCTCGAGGCGATGGCCGAAGTCGTGGAGCATCGACTCGACGCCCCGCTCGTAGTTGAAGCCCATCAGCACGAAGTTCTTTGAGCAACGAACGTTCGGTACCTTGGGCGAGTTGATCCAGAACGCGGTATCGCCTGCCATCGTCGACTCGTAGTACCCGAAATAGGGGCCCCCGAAGAGCCACACCTCGTCGATCTTGCCTGTCTCGACTTGGCGGCAAAGATCGAACTTCGAGATGATCGCTGCGTAGTCGACGGCGTCGGCCCCGTGACATTGCGTTCGGTCGGCATGGCACGCGAGGTAGCTCGCGTCGTCGTACCGGAAGCCGTCGAGCTTCACGGGAAACTCGTCGAGGTTCTTTACTTCGCGAATCGCATACCGAACCCGACCGCCGCTGACCGTCTTCATGTCGGCGGCGTACGCTTGGGCGAGAACGTTTGAATCGTTCATCCCGAGCGCCTTGCTGACGCGCACCGACCCGCGCGACTCGAGGATTGGGTCGTAGTTGAGAACCAGGACTGTTCGCTGAAACGTGGTGACGGCCTCTTCGACCTGGGACGTCTCGTCTTCGGCCTCGTGCGAGCCCAATTCGTCCAGGCGCGTCCCGCACGCCGCAAGCATTGACAAGAGTCCGATGGGCAACACAGCCAGACGCGTTTTCAAGAGATGAACTCCTCGCACGGGTAGGGAACACACCTACCACAGGCACTGGTTGTTCAACGATCGTCGTGCAGGGATCGCTTGCGCGCTGTACGACGGCCCCATGTCCGGCCCTCCGCGCAAGGCAGAAATCGTTCTTGCCACCCTCAACGCCAAATACATCCACGCATCGTTGGGTCTGCGTTACCTGCAAGCCAACCTTGGGGGGCTGAAGCATCGGTCGGTGCTGCGCGAGTTCACCATTCAAGATCGGCCTGCAGACATCGCAGAGCGCCTTCTGCAACATCAACCGAAGGTGATCGGCCTTGGCGTCTACGTCTGGAACGCGGTGCCAATGCTGGAGTTGGTGCGAATCCTGAAAAAAGTCGCTTCGAATGTGGTGCTGGTGCTGGGGGGCCCGGAAGTCCGGTACGAGCAGGACGACCAGGAACTGTGCGCGCTGGCGGATCATGTCATCGCCGGGGAAGCTGACCACGCATTTGCCGGCTTGTGCGAGGAGGTGCTCGGTGGTCAAC
>JANOHG010000718.1:0-6100 GCA_031406375.1 Archangiaceae bacterium
AGTTCGTGGGGTTCAGCTGGCCGATGGGCGCCAACTGTCCGCCCTCGCGGTGGTGGTCACCACCGGGACATTTCTCCAGGCATTGATGCATCTTGGAAGCACGAAGGAAGTCGGCGGACGACTTGGAGATGCGGCGGCGACGGGCCTCTCGGATTCGCTTCGGACCCTTGGTTTTGCTCTCGCGAGGTTCAAGACTGGCACCCCTCCCCGACTGAAGCGGGCGACCATCGATTTCACGCAATGTGAGCGGCAACCCTCGGACGTGCAGCCACGTCCATTGTCGCGTCGCACGCCCCTGGCCACGTTTCCATGTCAGCCGTTGTTGGATTGCTGGGTCACCCACACACAAGCGAACACCCATGCGGTGCTGAGGAACAACCTTCATCAGTCGCCGCTTTACCGAGGCGACATCGTTGGACGAGGGCCACGCTACTGTCCAAGCGTGGAAGATAAGGTCGTTCGTTTCGCGAGCAGGCCACGTCACACGGTGTTTCTCGAGCCGGAAGGTTCAACCTCGGAACTCGTGTATCCAGCAGGCCTTTCAACCAGTCTTCCACCGGAAGTGCAGCTTGAGTTTCTGCGAACGATTCCAGGCCTCGAGCAGGTTGAGGTTGACCGATTTGGTTACGCGGTCGAGTACGACTTCGCGCAGCCGACCCAGCTCTTGGGGACTTTGGAGACCAAGAATGTGCAGGGGCTGTTTTTCGCTGGTCAGCTGAATGGTACCTCGGGGTACGAGGAAGCGGCCTTTCAGGGCTTGCTTGCGGGGATCAACGCCGCCCTTCAGGTTCGAAAGGAGCCCGCGCTGATTCTTCAGCGGCATGAAGCCCATGGTGGCGTGCTGCTTGATGAGCTCGTAACCCACGGAGTGGACGAACCCTTTCGGATGTTTACTTCGCGCAGCGAGCATCGGCTCAAGCTTCGCGAAGGCAACGCAGCGCTTCGGTTGATGACCCACGGTCATCGCGTTCGGCTGATTGGCATTGAAGAGCGGGACGAAGTGAATGGTTGGAGGCTGGCCATCGGAACCGAGATTGAACGATTAGAACGGGATGGGCTGCTGAGTCTGCTTAGGCGTCCTGAGGTCACTTACGACAGCCTCGCTGCTCGAGATCCTTCACGGCCGACTCTGCCGCGCTGCGTCCAAGAAGAGGTCGAGGTTGAGGTGAAGTATGCGGGTTACATCAAGATGGCGGACACGACGCTTGCTCGGTCTCAAAGTGCGTTCGACGATTGGCTGATTCCCGACGCGCTGCGGTGGGAAGAGGTACTCGGTCTATCCTCGGAAGCGCGCGAGCGGCTGAGCCGTGCTCGCCCTAACTCTGTGGGTCGCGCTCGCCGTCTGCCAGGCCTTCACCCCGCAACGATTGGACTGGTCGTGGTTCACCTCAAGCGGCTGCGCGATCAATGAGCCGACACCCTGTGGAAAAGGTGTTCGTAACTTTAGGATCGCCGCAACATCATGAAACCGGGGCGTGTTTATGGGGGTGGGCCTGTGGATAACGTGGCCCAGGCAGCGTTTGCTCGAGGCGTCGAAGCCCTTGGCTTGACGCTGAGTGCCGAGGTGTTTTCGGGGCTCGAAATCTGGATGAGTGAGTTGTTGAAATGGAATCAGCGGGTGAACCTGACGGCGATTATTCAACCGCTTGAGGTTGTCGAGAAGCACATGCTCGATTCCCTCACCGTGTTGCCAGAGATTGCAGGCGCTACCTCGTTGCTCGACCTTGGGGCAGGCGCGGGGTTGCCTGGAATTCCATTGGCGGTTGCTCTGCCCAGTCTTTCGGTGACGATGGTCGATGCGGTCAATAAGAAGGTCGCTTTCTTGAAGCACGTCATCGTGAAAATGGGCGTCGGGGGCCGCGTTCGCGCGGTGCATCTGCGTGCGACCGGCTCACCACTGACAGAGGGTTTGGCAAAAGCGGAGGTGGTGATTGCGCGCGCGCTGATGGATGTTCGGCAATGGGTTCCCTTCGCAGCGCCCTATCTTGCACCTGGGGGTCGGCTGGTTGCGATGTTGGCAAGACAACCTCCTGCCGCTGGGCTCGAGGAGCTCGCTCATCGGAATGGATTGCGGCTGGTGTCAGTGAGGAATTTCACTCTTCCTCTGTCCGGTGATCCCCGTTCGATTGCAGTATTCGGATAGACGTTCCACGTGAAACACCCAGGGTCTCGCTTGCGCGGGAGATGAGAGCTGCTCGCGAACGAGAGCGACCCAGCAAAAGCTCAGTCCGGCGAGGTCAAGGCTTGTGTGCGGTTGGCATAGCTCTGACTGAATGCACCTTGACCAGCAGCAGCGACAGCCATCGTCTGAACGACGAGTGTCAGCAGGTGATCGCGCTCGAACGGCTGAGGCCTTTCAGTGTTGAGGCCTTTCAGTTGACGAAGTGACGACGGGCTCGTAGCGGCAGTGCACCGGAAGTCGCAACCACGGGGCGAAAGCGTGAACGACCAGAGCCGGAGCCCCTGGCACCAGCGCGCGGCCCCCGAATGTCACGCTTCGTGAATTGCGTGTCAGGTGGTGAGCGGCCTCCGGCCTGAGGTCCAGGGGAAAGGCCTCCCGAGAACGCGTCTCTTAGTTGCTCGATCGAATGAGGTCGCCCGCTTCGGGGTCGCCGACCTGACTTCAGTTGGGCGAAGCGCTTGAGTGTGTGACGCTCATGCCGGTGGCGGTGGTGCGGTCTTGGCGGTTGAGGATGCCGGCGATGACGGCATCGGGGTAGTGGCCAGCCAGGCGACGCAAGAGTTCAACGGTTGCCTCGTCGGTGCGAATGGGCGCTGGCGGCGAGCGCGGCAGCGGGACATCCAGTTCACTGAGAAGACCGCCGCGCCAGCGCAGCGTCAGGTGCGCGACGAATTCCTCGCGCTTCACCGCGATGATGACTTCCTCGAGCAACGTCCGCACAAGTTCCTTTCGGTCTCTGTCAGTCGTTGGGATGGCGGACCAGACGCGCTTCAAATCTCGGCCGAGCGACAAGATGGAGTCCCGCTCTTCTGGTTTCAAAGCGCGAGGGCATTTTTCCCATTCGGCTTCGAGTCCACGAGTGTCGGCTCTCAGGGGCATTGACCCCCCGCTTCTCACAGGCATTGACCCCGGGGGTCTGCCCTTCGTGACGACCTGAGAATCACCGAATACGGGCCTCCGATCCAGTGCATTGAAGTTGCCACCGACCACCGCCCACTTTCCCTTTGAGCCAACGGAGGTGGAGAAGGCGAGACTGGTAGGGGCGGCCCAGGCCGGCCCGAAGGGCGCGTGCAGTGGCACGCGCGGCGAAGCCGTTGGCCGGAGCAAGGGCCGCCTCAGAAGGCAGAGGGCGACAAGAGGTGTTCACGCTGAGCGCCTCGTTCGTTTGTTGCCGCGCTTCTTCATGCGAGGGGGCGTGGGATGCGGGGCGGCGGTGCGGCTGGGCTTCTGCCGGGAGCGGTAGCTCTCACCCTCGATGACGAAGTCGTAGGCGTTTCCGGTGAAGCGATCGATCGCGCTCTGTGCGCGCATCGGGTCTGAGAAAGTGGCGAGCCATTCGTCCGGTCCCCGATTTGACGTCACTACCATTGAGCCGGCGCGGTGGCGTTCGGTGAAGATTTCGTAGGCATCACGGCTCTCGACTGGGTCCATGGCGTCGAGGCCAAAATCATCGACGACCAGGAGATCAACGGCGATGAGCTTGCGAAGCTCGGCCTCGTAGGTGTTGTCGAGACGAGCGTGGCGGAGCGTCTTGAGCATCGCGTCGGCGCGCAACGAGAGGACGGAATATGCGCGTCGGCAGGCGATGTGGCCGAGCGCATGGGCGAGGAAAGTTTTCCCAACGCCGACAGGTCCGACGATGGCGACGTGGCGGTGAGCCTCGAGGAATCGCAGCGAGGCCAGCTCGTTGAGAAGCATTTTGTCGAAGGTGACTTTCGCGGTGGCGTCCCAGGCTTCGAGCTGCATCGCCGGGTCGAGGTGGGCACGCTGCGCCCGCAGCGTCGCGGCCTGACCGTCACGGCGGGAGACCTCGTCGGACAGTTGCAGCAGTAGGAAGTCCTGGTAGGGCATCTTTTGGCTCTGAGCGAGGGCGAGGCGTTCAGGCAGCGTGTTCAGCAGACCAGACAGCTTCAGCCGTCGCAGCGTGATGGTGAGGTCGGGGGA
This sequence comes from Archangiaceae bacterium, assembly GCA_031406375.1. Taxonomy (GTDB): domain Bacteria; phylum Myxococcota; class Myxococcia; order Myxococcales; family Myxococcaceae; genus JAGSPQ01. The sequence goes on from JANOHG010000718.1 coordinate 4,127, forward strand.
AACCACATCAGTCGTCATTGTTGTTCTCCGGTGGTGCAACCACAACCAGACCTGGCGCGCCGAGCCCATCAGCGCGAAGCGCTCGAAGACGGCCCGAATAGCGCCAGCGACGGCTTCATCGGGATGAAAGAGGACTTCACCGTCGCCCTCGCCCCAGAGAAACCCCACCGGAAGCCCACGACGGAGGTCCCCGCGCGCGGCCTTGTTGCGAATGCCGCCGTTGAGTCGGGCGCGAAGGACGTGAAGCTCGGCTTCCGACATGGTCCCCTTCAGCCCGAGCACCAGCCGGTCGTTGAACAAACCAGGATGGTAGAGGCCGTCAGCGTCGCCGATGAGCGTGTCAGTCACGCCGCAGAGATCGAGCAGTCGGTACCAGTCGGCGTTGTTGCGAGCGAGGCGCGAGACTTCCAGTCCGAGGGCAAGTCCGACGCGTCCAAGAGCGACTTCCGCAGTGAGGTGCGCGAAGCCGGAGCGCTCGATGAAACCCCCGCCAGAGACACCGAGATCCTCGTCGATGACTTTGACCTGCTCGCGCTTCCAGCCCAGCTCTACCGCTTTGGCTGCCAACTTGTACTGTCGGTTGGTCGACTCGCGGTTGTGCGCGACCTGGTCGTGGTGGATTGCCGCACGTAGGTAAACGAACCGCGACGAAGACTGTCGTTGGTGAGTTTGGTGTTGAGCGCAGTCATCGTCTTGCTCTTGCTCAGGGTTTGATTCGGTTGCTGCCTTTGCGATCAGTCGAGCCAACGTCGCCACCCCTGCGGCTCGCTGTTCCTCGTCGAGTCCGGGACACACGGGTGCGACGCCGCTCGGTTGCGGCATTTCGAGAAAGCTCAGCTGTTCCACCTTTGTGCTCCTTCGTTGGGGATCGCGAGTCCCCAGCCGAGGGCCCGAGCCGACGAAGAAGATCGTCGACAAAGGTGCGGGTGCGCAGCAACTGTGAAGACGAGGCCAGCCATGCGCTCTGAGCAGGCGATGCTCCCGGCCGCGCGTGCAGATCGTCCACGCTGCGGGCATCAACGAGCGACTGCCGTCGGACAGCACCAGGAGCAGTTGGAGTTGGCCGCGGCGGTGGCTCCAGCCCAGCACTTCCAGCGCGTGTCCCTCGAGGGGATGGCGCGGACGGACGACCTTCACCTTCTCCGGGTCGCCGTCGAGGTGGTGGTGGGCAGTGTGTCGAGTCTTCCTTTGAGAGTCTGGATCACGACCCCGTCCTTCGGGCCGTGCGGCACCACACCAACAACCCATGGGTCCGTCTGTACGTTGCTCGGTGCCTGAAAGCCCCCGTGGCGATGTCGGATGGGACGCTGGTGGAGAGGAACCAAGGCACCCCCCAAGGCGGTGTCGTCAGCCCTCTCCTGGCCAAGCTGTTCATGCATTGCGCATTCGATGTCTGGGTGAAGCGGGAGTTTCCGCGAGTCCGCTTCGAGCGCTATGCGGGCGATGCGGTCGTCCACTGCGTGAGCAAGGCACATGCGAACTTTGTGCTCGAAGCCTTTCGAGCACGGCTCGAACAGTGCCACCTCGAGCTTCATCCGACGAAGACGAAGCTCGTGTACTGCAAGGACGATGATCGCCGAGAGGAGCACGAACACATCAAATTCGACTTCCTCGGGTTCACCTTTCAACCTCGTCGAGCGAAGAATCGTTGGGGGAAAATGTTTGTCAGCTTCCTTCCAGCGATGAGCACCAAGGCTGCCAGGGAGGTGAGCCCGACCATTCGCGAATGGCGGATGGCCAGGAACCGCAGCAACAAAGGCCTGGAAGACCTCGCTCACCTCGTCAACCCAACCGTACGCGGCTGGATGAACTTCTACGGGAAGTACCACCGATCGAAGTGCGTCCAGGTCCTTCGTCACCTCAATGATGCGCTCGTCGCCTGGGTCTGTCGGAAGTACACGAGGTTTCGCCGCCGAGACCGTGCTGCCACCCATTGGTTGGGAGGCGTCGCGGAGCGGCAGCCACATTTGTTTG